>CANEUR010000001.1 GCA_947441875.1 Rickettsiales bacterium
ACCGAGGTAAGACAAGAGCCATCTGGCTTTTTTTGTTTGGTAAAATTTTTGCAAAAAAAATATTTTTTAGCAATTTCACCAGCCTCATAAACAAGCTCAGATATTTGATTTATTTGCGATTTAGTTAAAATATCTGAAGTGCTACAAAACATAAAAAATCAGATTTCTTCGGCAAAGATTCGTTGATAAAACTCGGCAATAATTGGCTTTTCATCGTCAATAACTTTATTATAAAAACTAAAAATAAAAGCTTGCTTTACAGAACCAAAAATAGCAATATTTCTGCCCCAAGAAATTAAGGTGCGTAGAGAAATTAAAGTAGAAATATCGCCGCTTTTAAAACTTTCTCTAGTGGCATTAGCCATTTTCACCATCAGCTTGATAGTGCTAACATCTAGGTTATTTTGTTTGGTTTTTTTTTGCAATACAGCAATTTCGTGTTCTGGTTTTAAATAATTTAAACAAGCCACAATGTTTAATCTATCTATTTGAGCTTGGTTAATTAAATTAGTGCCATGATAAATACCTAAGTCATCGCCAGCACCCAAGGTGTTAGAAGTGGCAAAAAGACGAAAATTAGGATGAGGTGTGATAACTTCGTTTTCTTCAAGCAAAGAAAATTTTCCTTCTTCTTCAAGTAATCGCTGAATCACAAAAGAAACATCAGTTTTTATTGCATCGTATTCATCTAAAACAAGAGCAATACCATTTCGTAAAGCAAACGGAATAATTCCTTCTTTAAATTCGGTAATTTGTTTGCTGTTTTTAAGCTTGATTACATCTTTACCTACTAAATCGAGCCTAGTAATTTGTGAATCAAAATTAATACGAAGCAACGGCCAATTTAACCTGCTTGCCACCTGCTCAATATGAGTAGATTTGCCTGTGCCGTGCATTCCTTGCACCAAAACTCGCTGATTAAAAACAAAACCAGCCAAAATTGCCGAAGTAGTTGTGGGATCAAACAAATAGTTTTCATCTATTTGTGGCACAAACTCAGAAGAATCAGGCAATGAATTGACTATAAAATCAACAGAGCAACCAAAATTTTTTAAACAATCAACTACCATGTGTTTTTTTAGAAAAAGTTTTTTCTTTTTTATTAGCAAAAGGATTATCGCTTTTACGAATAACTAAGCGAATTGGGGTAAATTTAAGATTAAAATATTCTCTTAAAGAATTCACTAAATATTTTTGATAATCACCCACCACGGCCTTAATATGATTGGTAAAAACAGCAATTGTTGGTGGATTAGATTTTATTTGAGTAGCATATTTTAATTTAGTGTTAATGCCTTTATAAAGTTTTGGCTGATGATTTTTTACTGCATCTTGTAGCCAAATACAAAGCTTACTTGTGTTTAAATAAGTTTGCCACTGCACAAAAGTTTGCCAAGAAAGATCGAGTAATTTTGCCACATTATAACCATTTTTAGCTGAAATTCCTAAAATTGGAGCACCATCAATTTCGGCAAAAATTTGTTGCAACTGTTTACGCACTTGCTTGATAAATTGTTCTTTATCTATTTGCACTGTATCAATTTTATTAATAGCAAAAATCAAAGCCCTGCCTTCTCTTAAAACCTGCCCTGCCAAAGCAACATCTTGATGATCAAGCAAAGTATTGGCATCGATAAGCAAAATAACCACCTGTGAAAACCTGATGGCTCGATAACTATCAAGCACCGATAGCTTTTCAAGATCTTGCGAAATATTAGTTTTTTTTCTAATGCCTGCGGTATCGATAAATCGAACAGGATTGCCATTTATTTGCCAATCAACCGAGATAGAATCGCGCGTGATGCCAGCTTCAGGGCCAGTAAGAAGCCTATCTTGTTGCAAAATATGGTTTAGCAAGCTAGATTTTCCAGCATTTGGCCTGCCAATAATGGCGATTTGCAACATATTTTTTTGTTGCTCATTTTGTAAATCAGCAAAATTTTGTTCATAAGCCAAAATAAGTGGAGCCAAAAAATAATAAAGCTGATCAAAGCCGAGTTTATGTTCGGCAGAAATTGCCACTGGCTTGCCAAAACCCAATTTGTAAAATTCTTTTTCAAAAACATAATCAGAAAAACTTTCGGCCTTATTAACTATTAATTGTGTAGGCTTATTAAGTTTGCGTAACCAATTAGCAAACATTATATCGTTTGGCAAAATGCCAACTTTTGCATCAACCAAAAATAAACAAGCATCAGCACCAGAAATAGCAATAGAGGTTTGATTTAGCATTCTTTCTGCCAAAATTTCAGTTGCCAAATCTTGCTCTAAACCTGCGGTATCGATAACCACAAATTCGAGATCTGCAATGCTTCCTGTATGTTCTTTGCGATCTCTTGTAGTGCCAGCAATACCGCTAGTAATGGCAAAAGATTTGCCAACAAGTTTATTAAATAAAGTTGATTTTCCAACATTGGGCCTACCAATAATCGCCAAACGAAACATAAAAAAGAAAAACATACTTGCTTTTTTAAAAAAATTCAAAAAAGCAAGTAGATGAAAAAAATTAACGAGAATAAAGCTCGGTAACTAAATGAGGCTCCATTTTAATGGCATAAGGAACCAAAGCAAAAACAGGTTTTTCTTGCAATTTAATTGAAAAATTTTGTTTATCAAGCACTAAATAACTAGGAACATCGGTTTTTTGATTTTGGATACTTTCAATCACCAAGGCTAGTTGTTGTGATTTAGGCTTAACCGAAACAACATCACCAACTTTTAGCCGATAAGAAGCAATGTTAACTGATTGACCATTTACCAGAACATGTTTATGACTTACAAATTGACGGGCAGCAAAAATAGTTGGCACAAAATTTGCTCTATAAACCACAGCATCGAGCCTTGTTTCAAGTAAAGCGATAAAGTTTTCACTCACATCGCCTCTCATTTTTTGAGCTAATTGGAAAGTGTTAAAAAACTGCCTTTCTGAAACATTGTAATAAAATTTTAATCGTTGCTTAGCTTTAAGTTGATGACCATAATCACTAGATCTGCCTTTAGAAGCTGCCCCATGCTGACCAGGACGATAGTTACGTTTAATAAAAGAATCATTGGCATTGCCCCATAGGTTACCACCAAGTTTACGGCTAAGTTTTTTCTTAGCAGAAATTCGTTTTGTCATATTTTTTATGAAGATTTTAGCTAAAAAAGTTAGCTTTATTATTAAGAACCGATTATTAAAAGCGATTCAAAAAAACCAAAAAAATTGGTAAAAAATAACTTTCACTTTGATTTTTAAAGATGTTTTAAAATAATATAAAACATTGCTCTAAAAAAATTTTGCTTTTTTACAAAAACAAAAGAACTATTTTTATTAAGAATTTTACAGATAATATAATTTAAAGTCAAGCTTTTTTAGTTTGATTTTTAAAATTAACTTGGTTACTATTATATTTATGATTACATATTTTTATTTATTATGACTCTCAAACCACAACAAATAAACGAAATAAACATCCTTACTCAGCAAAAAAATCAAACTTTAAGACCAGTTTCACCAGAGCTCGAAGAAATACTATATCAACCTTTTTATGCTCTTGATTATGGTTTTGTAAGAGTTGTTGATTATATGGGAAACGATTCTTCAGTAGTGCAAGCAGCGAGAGTTTCTTATGGCTCTGGCACTAAACAAATTAATGCCGATATCGCTCTTATAAATTATTTGATGGCACACAAACACACCACTCCTTTTGAAATGTGCGAACTAAAGCTACATATTAAACTACCAATTTTTATTGCTCGACAATGGGTTCGGCATCGTACTGCCAGCATAAACGAATATTCTGCTCGATACTCTATTTTAGAAGACGAATTTTATATTCCAAAATCAGAACATTTATCAGCACAATCAAAAGTTAATCATCAAGGGCGCAACTCTGAAAATGTTTTAAGCCCAGCCGAACAGCAAGAAGTTCTTGATATTTTAATAAAAGATAGTCAACATTGCTACCAAAATTATTTACATCTAATTAATCAAAGCCCTAGTGGTGAAACAATAAACGAAAATAAACAGGGCTTGGCTCGAGAATTAGCTAGAATGAATCTCACTTTAAACTGCTACACTCAATGGTATTGGAAAATTAATCTTCATAACCTACTGCATTTTTTAAAATTAAGAGCCGATAGCCATGCTCAATACGAAATTAGGGTTTATGCCGAGATAATTCTTGATATTGTTAAAAAATGGGTTCCGCACTCTTATAATGCTTTTGTAAATTATCAACAAAATTCTAAAAACTTTTCCCAAAATGCCTTGGCTGTGCTGCAAAAACTACTGCATCAACAATCGGTTTCACAAGAAACTAGCGGTTTAAATAAAAGAGAATGGCAAGAATTGGTTGATTTTTTTAAACTTAATATATAATCTATGTCTATAGGAACTGGTGAATTAATTTTAATTCTTGTCATTATTTTAGTTTTATTTGGGGCAGGAAAATTGCCACAAGTAATGAATGATATTGGCAAAGGCATTAAAAACCTTAAAAAAGGTCTAAACGAAAATGAAGAAAACAATAAAAAAGATAGTGACAAATAACGATAAACCTAAAAATAAAATCAATTTTCGGGCAATAAAAAAACTGACCAAACAGAAAGAAAATAACGATCAAATAAGCGTAGGAGATTTTGTTTCTTCTATGGGCGAAAGTGGTTTTGGCTTACTTTTACTATTTTTTACCCTAGGCATCATCATTCCTACTCCGCCACCCTTCCCTAGCATTATTTCTATACCTTTGGTAATTTTTGGCTATCAAATGCTTATTGGCTCTCAATATCCGCTTTTACCAAAAAAAATCTCTAATTATCAACTAAAACGCCAAACTATTGCTTTATTGGTAAGAAAATCAACCACTATCATCTACCAGGTTGAAAAAATTTTAAAACCTAGATTATCTTTTATGTTTTGTAAAATTGGCGAAAAATTTACTGGTGGCTTCATTTTATTGTTTTCAAGCTTTATTTTGCTTCCTATTCCACTTTCAAATTATGTTCCAGGCATTGGTATTTTGCTTATTTCTTTTGGAATTTTAGCCAAAGATGGTTTTGTAATTTTGTTAGGAGTTATTGTTGGCTTTATTGGTGTTTTAATTTCTATTTATTTCTCAATGTTTATTATTTATGAAATATTACCTAAAATAATATCTTGGTTTATTATTTTTTATAGTAAAATATTATCTCACTTTTCAATGCTAAACATAGAAAAACTATTACATAACTAATATAAAACTATCAGCCCCATAATGCCGTTTTTATAAAATTTTTTGCCATTTATCGGCTTTTTTATAAAAATGTTGCGATGCCAATAAATTGGTTTTTTGCTGTTTTGCCATAAAAAAATGACAAACTCTAGAAAAATTAGCAATAAAAGAATTATCCAACAACTCTAAAAACAATAAAACATCAGCATTGTTCGTATTTTGTTGTAAATTCGAAAGTAAAATAGGCTGTTTTTCTAAAATAAACTGCGTATCCAAAATAGTGCAGTGAGGTAAAAATTTATTTCTAGCAAAAGACCATAAAAAGGCATCAAAATCTTGTATTTGTTGAGTGTCTGATAAAAAAAATAGGGCTTTTTTACCATCTTGCCAAATTTTATAAAGGAGCAAAGCAATAGATTTATATAAATCTTCTTCAACTTCATAAAAAATTATTTGATTATTCATAGCCAATTATTAAATTCTTGCAAAACTTGCTTATAAAGATCTTGTTTAAAATTCACAATCAAATTTATTAAACTTTTTTTATCAACCCATTGCCAATTCGAAAACTCAGGATCATGAGTTGCTAAATCTATCTGACTATCATCACCACAAAATTTCATCAAATACCATCTCTGTTTCTGACCAATATATCTGCCATCCCAAAATTTTTTTTGTAAATTATATGGTAAATTATAGTAAAAATAATCACTAGATTTTGAGATAATTTGAATGTTATGCATGGCAATGCCAGTTTCTTCGTAAAGCTCACGCATAACTGCTAAATCTTCTTTTTCACCATCGTCTATTCCTCCTTGAGGCATTTGCCAAGCATTAGAATGATTATCTATTCTTTTGCCAACAAAAATTTGTTTGCACTCATTGATAAGCATAATACCTACTCCTTTGCGATATAGATGATCTGGTTTTTTTTTAATGCTAATTTGCTTCATTGTAAAACACTCCTTTAAGATATTTTTTAAAAAAATATAATTTTAATTTTAACTCACTAAAAAAGTTTTAGCAATATCTTTTAATGATATCAACTAATGATAATCATATTATGGGAATGTTGCATCAGTAATTTGTTTTAATTTTTTGCTAGATTTTAAATAAACTAAAAATATCGTTATAGATAGCAACAAACATTAAAAAAAATAAAAAACTCGCTCCTAATTTATTGCCAAATTCTTGTATTTTTAGTGGAATGGGTTTTTGTAAAATAATCTCTAATACATAATAAAATAGATGGCCTCCATCGAGCACTGGCACTGGTAATAAGTTCATGATTCCAAGATTTATCGAAATCAGTGCCACAAACCACAGCACCGCCACCATGCCATATTCTACTGTTTTTCCCGAATATTTAGCAATTTTTACTGGACCATTAATTTCGGCGATTGATCGTTGCCCAAATAACAACTGTTTTACCCCTAGTAAAATAGTTGCAGATAAATCGTAAGTTTCGATTATTGCTTGCTTTAAGCTAGCTATCCACGAAAAAGTGATGGTTTTAGTTTGAGAAGATCCTATACCTACGAATCTGGCTTTATGAACTTCGTCGAAGTAATTTTTTCTTTCTTGTAAAATTGGCGAAACTATAATGTTAATATTTTGACCATCTCTTAACACATTAAAAATCAACTGTTCTTCGATGCTGATGGTAATAAAATTAGAAATATCAGCAAAAGTTTTGGTTGGTTTTTGATTAATCGCTACAACTTGATCGTTTATTTTAAAGCCAGCCACTTCGGCAGGAGAATTTGGCATAATTCTATCAATAGTAGTGCTAGTTTGTTGCATACCATAAATTTTAAATAACAATGCTAAAATCAAAATTGCCGATAAAAAATTTGCCACAGGCCCTGCAATAACAATGGCAATTCTTTGATAAACATTTTTATTAATAAAAGCATCTTTAGCAGATGCTATTTCAATAGAAGATGCAGAATCTGGCATAGAAGCCATATTTCGATCACCATACATTTTTACAAATCCACCAAAAGGTAATAAGCGAATTTGCCATTCAGTGCCTTTTTTATCGGTAAGGCTAAAAAGTTTTTTGCCAAAGCCAATTGAAAATTCTAGCACCCTTACCTTGCAAAGCCTTGCCACAATAAAATGCCCAAATTCGTGTAAGAAAACTATTATCGACATAATGGCAATAAACGATAAAAAATTATGTAAAATAGCCGAAATTAATGCACTCATAATGTGGTAATAATTTTTGTTGCCAAAGCAACAGATTGTTGATTAATTGTTAATATTTCTTCTAGAGAATTGCAGTTGCTAGGCTCGATGACATTGAGAGTTTTTTCAATAACCACTGGTATTTGCCAGAAAGATAATTTTTCTTGCAAAAAACTTGTCACCGCCACTTCGTTGCTGGCATTTAGGGCAATTAATATTGATTGTTGTTTATGTAAAGCTTGCCTGCATAATTTATAAGCAGGATATTGTTTTTCATCAACGGCAAAAAACTGTAAATTTGCCAATTCTAATAAATTAAGTTTTTGTTTGGGTTGCAATACACGATTTGGAAAATTTAAAGCATAGCTAATAGGAATTTGCATATCTGGTTTACTTAACATAGCAATACTCGCTCCGTCTTGATAATTTACTACAGCATGAATAATTGATTGAGGATGAATCAAAACCTCAATTTGCTCTGGATGTAAATAACTAAACAAATAATAAGCCTCAATTACTTCTAGCCCTTTATTAACCATTGTTGCCGAATCAACCGAGATTTTTTCACCCATTTGCCAATTAGGATGTTTTACGGCTTGCTTTTTGGTGATTTGCTTAATATCACCGTTAAAATTTAAAAAAGGCCCACCAGAAGCTGTAAGAACAATGCTTTCAACAAAACTTGGATTTTCATTAAAAATTTGCCACAAAGCATTATGCTCAGAATCAATAGGCAATATTTTGGTGCCAAGAGATTTTGCCAAACCAGTAATTAACGAACCTGCACAAACTAGCGATTCTTTATTTGCCAAAGCAACATCATTGCCCGATTTAATAGCAGTTATGGTAGGCAAAAGCCCTGCAATACCAACAATTGCCGATATTACCAAGTTATATTTAGTTTGTAAAACATCTAAAACAGCCTGTTTTCCTGCTAATAGCTTTATATGCTTGGGCATTGCTTGTTGTAAACAGGAAAAATAATTTTCGTTTTCTATAACAATAACTTCTGGCTGAAATTCGAGAGCTTGTTGCAATAGTAATTGCCAATTATTTTGGGCAACTAAACATTTCACTAAAAAAAGCTGAGGATTTTGCCGAACCAAATTTAAAGTGCTACAACCAATAGAGCCAGTAGAACCCAAGATAGCGAGTTGTTTCATAGATTATTTTGGTTGTTTTGGATCATTTTCTTTTAGCAATTGTTCGATTTGATTGGCATTTTTATAGGTTTCATCTAGCACAAAAATTAGCTCTGGAATGCTTTTAGAGGTGAGTTTTTGGGAAATTTGATGGCGAATTTGCGGTAAAATATTATTGATTTTTTCAATTATATTGTGTGGATTTTTACCAAATACATCGAGAAATATTTTAGCATTTTTTAAATCTGGGCTCATGCTTACTTCTAAAATGGTGGTAATGTTGTTATTTAAAGATCCGTAACTATTGCGTAAAAAAATTTCAGCTAAAATTCTTTTAAGATTTTCGCCCATTTGTAGTTGTCTTTGTGATTTTTGTTGCATTTTTTAGAATTTTTTAAATTGGTGAACACCTTTCATAATAATATTAAAAGTACATAGTTTTATTGCCTCTGGATTAATAAAATCAATAGTTCTAACATCGGCAGTAAGTAAATCTCGCTCTTGTGGTAAGTAGGATAAATATTGATAATCGGTTTGATTTTGTGGATGATTTACAAAATACATCTCGGTTTCTAGCTTGCCAAATTTAGGGTGATAAACATTAAAATTAACATGCGGAGCTCTACCTTTAGAACTGCCTGGCATAATGGTGATAAAATGATAATTTCCTAAATTATCGGTAATGGTTCGACCAGACATATTAAAATATTTATCAAAAAATTCGCTGTTTTTTTCAAGTAAAGAGTGGTATTTTCCAGCCGAATTAGTTTGCCAAATTTCAACCACTACATTGGCAATTGGCACCCCAAAAGAATCGGCTATATTGCCTTGAATAAAAATAATCTCGCCAAAAGCTCGATAAAAAGAGCCTGTTTTTTTAGCTAAATTGTTGGTTTTGCCAAAATTTTCTGGCATAGATAAATCGGTTAAAAAAAAGCGTGCAGGAGTTGGAACTTTTGGTTCGTATGGCGATAATTTTTTACTAAATTCGGTTTCTATTTTTGGATATTGTATAACAATGTAAGGATCAAGAGCTTCTTCTTTTTTTTGGTTGTAAATTTTGTTTAACAAACTTTCTTCGGTGTTTATTTTAAATAAATTTTGATTAAAATTATTGTTAATTTGTTGATTTTGAGCTAAAAAAGGATCTGGATTGATTGGAATATTTAAGGTATTTATCAAATCTTGGGTGCCGTAAGTTGGTAAAGCAACATAATTTTGATTAGCATTATTAAAATTCTCAGAGTTGTGATTAGTCTCAGCTTTCGCTTGCCAAAAACTATAAAAAACTAGTAAAAAAAGAACAATATTGAAATTTTTTAAAGAAAAAATCATAGTTTTATACTTTTGGCAAAGTGACACCTGTTTGCTTCATATATTTACCGTCTCTTTTATTATAAGGGTTTAAACAAGGTAAATCACCTTTGAAAAACAAAAATTGACAAGCTCCTTCAAAAGCATAAATTTTAGCAGGTAAGGGTGTGGTGTTAGAAAATTCTAAAGTAACATATCCTTCCCAACCAGGCTCAAGAGGGGTTACATTAACAATAATACCGCATCTAGCATAGGTTGATTTACCAACACAAATCACCAAAACATCTTCTGGTATACAAAAATATTCAACCGTTCTTGCCAAAGCAAAGCTATTTGGCGGAATAATACACACATCGGTTTTACGATTAACAAAGCTATTTTCAGAAAAATCTTTTGGATCAACAATTGCAGAATCGATGTTAGTAAAAACCTTAAATTCGTCGGAAACTCTAGCATCGTAGCCATAAGAAGAATTACCATAAGAAATAATTTTTTCACCTACTTGATTCAATTTTACTTGATATTCAACAAAAGGCTCAATCATGTTATGCTGTTTAACCAATTTTGCAATTGTTTTATCAGATAGGATAGTCATAGAAAAATATAATTTTGGATGCAATAACTCTACAATATTTTTAAACCATCTTTATAAAATGTAAAGTATTTTTTTTGCTGATTATAAAAATTAAAACAAATTATATCAATTCACATCTTTTTTGCTAAACTAAAATTTTATTGAACTTCAATATCATCCTTGCTAAATTCAAACCCTCATCCTTGATAAGGCTTTTTCGGCTTAGCTTTTTATTTTTTAAATATTTTTGTTTTAATGTAAAATTTTTCTTTTTTAATCACCCTCCCTCTAGGTGAGTGTGATTCAGAATCGAAATCAATTATAACAATTCCAATTACTCATCTTCAAATATCTGCTGTTCTAACTGTTGTATTTCGCTAAAAATATTAGTTTTATAACGAAGTAATTCTTGCAACTGCAAAAAGCCAAAATTAACATTTTTAATGGCTTGCTGGTATTGATTTTCAACATTTAAAACCAGATTTTTTAACAATAAGATTTGTAATTTTTGCTCAAGATGCCTGCTACTACAAGCTGGCTTGTGCATTTTATTTTGCAATTCATTTAAGTAAATACTAAATTCAGAATCAGTAATTTTAGCAACCAAAAGCTCGGCTAATTGAGCTTTTTCATTATTTTCATCGCAATAGTTAATAATAAAATCTTTAAAATCATCAAGTTTAGAATGCTGAAAGACAAGTTCACGAAAATTAAAGTTTTTATCGGTATAATCAATTAAATTCGGAAATTTGATGATAAAAGCCAAAATACTTAACAAAATATTTTCGTGTTGATTAAAAATAAAAATTGGTAAAGATGCTTTTTCTGTTGATTTATCTAGGTTTTTATTGTAATATTTGGTATTTCTACCCAACAAAAACAGTTGCTCTTTAAAAAAATTAGCAAAATGTTTTTTGCAAGAAGTATTTTTAATTAAATTTAGTTTTTGCTTAAAAAACTCTTCAAGATTAATTTTTTGTTCGGCTGAAATTTTTGTTTGCTGTTTATCGATGCCAAAATCTTGCAAAGCAAAATCAAAAATAGCTTGCGATAAATTAACAGAGTTATTCACTAAATTTTGAAAATTTTCTTTACCGTGCAGTTTTAAAAAATCGTCAGGGTCTAGGTTATTTGGCAAAAACACAAAACTAAGTGATTTATTATTATCAATTAAAGGCAAAGAAATATCTATAAGCCGTTTAGTTGCCCTAATGCCAGCTTGGTCGCCATCTAGACAGCTAATAATTTTACTAGTAATGCCAAAAAGTTGTTGCAAATGATGTTCGCTAATTGCTGTTCCTAGCCCAGAAACAGTATTTAAAAAACCATATTGATGCAGGCTTATTGCATCTATATAGCCCTCAACCAGTAAAGCATAATGAAGATTAATAATATTTTTTTTCGCAAAAGCAAAATTGTATAAAACCTGACTTTTTTTAAAAAAATCAGTTTCAGCAGAATTAAGATATTTTGGCAATGAACCATCTAAACATCTGCCACCAAAAGCTATCACTTGTTGCTGATAGTTATAAATAGGAAAAATGATTCTTTGGCGAAATTTATTAAAAATTTTGCTGTCTTTATAACCAAAAATACCCGTTTCAAGAATTTCTTCTGTAGAAAAATGTTGTTGTTGTAAAAAATCAACAAGATCAGAATAAGAATTATTAGCAAAACCAAGCTGAAAAAAGTTAATAGTTGCCTCGCTTAAGCCTCTGTTAATTAAATATTGTTGTGCTGATAAATTGTTTTGCAAATTTTGTTTAAAAAACTGCAAAATAGTATTGAGAATTAAATATTTTTTAGGTAAAGAATGGTTAGTTTTATGATTTTTTGGTAACTCGATATTAAAATCGTAAGCAAGTTTTTTGATTGCTTCGCCATAAGTTAATTTTTCGGTTTCACTAATAAATTTAACAGCATCGCCACCAGCACCACAACCAAAACAATAATATAAACCTTTAGCATCGTTTACTGTAAAAGAAGGGGTTTTTTCTTGATGAAAAGGACATAATCCTAAAAAATCTTTACCTTTTTTTTTAAGCTTAACTTTTTTAGCAATAACAGAAGAAATAGCTACTTGAGAGCGAATTTGAGCGGCAAAATTTACAGGAAATGCCATAAAAGAGAGGGTAGATCTTTATTGATTAATGAAAAATAAAGATTAAGGTATCATAATGGTGGGTCTGGGTGGACTTGAACCACCGACCTCGCACTTATCAGGCGCGCACTCTAACCAACTGAGCTACAAACCCAAAATGAATTTTTAAAAAACAAAAGTTTTAACAAAAAACTTTGCTATATCAAATATTCTAAAAAATAAAAAATGTAAAGTCAAACTTTTTTTTTGCAAAAAATCATTGAATTTGCATTTAGAGTTGTTAATTGATATAAAGTTATTGCTAAAAATACAGAAAATAAAGAGGCAAAAAGCACTGCAATTTTTGTTGTATCTAGCAATTGTAAATCATGATTAGCAAATGCCAAATTACCGATAAAAATACTCATTGTAAAGCCAATGCCAGTAATAATTGCTACTATATAAAATTGCCACCAACTTACTGCAATTAATTGATGATTGGCATTATAATATTTTGGTAAAGAAACGATATTTAATTTTATTGCCACAAAACAAAATAACATTACCCCAAGTTGTTTTCCTAAAAATAAACCAAAAAAAATACCAGAAAATAAATTATCACTTAATAAAGAAAATGAAATATGGGGCAAAACTACTCCGCTATTAGCAAAAATGAATACTGGCAAAATAAAAAAATTAACCGTAGGAGCAATAGTGTGAATAATTCTTGCCAAATGTTGTTTTGGAATACACATGGCTAAAATCACTCCAGCAATAGTTGCATGAACTCCTGATTTTAAAATAGTAAGCCATAAAAAAAAACCGAAAAATAAATATAAAGCAACAAGAATTTTTTTTGATAAATGATAAAATCTAGACAGAATAAACAAGCAAAATAGAGGCAAAAAAGCTAATAATAAAAAAGATAAATTTAAATTTTGAGTATAAAATAAAGCAATAATGACAATCGCCACTAAATCATCAAAAATTGCTAAAGAAATTAAAAAAACTTTTAAAGATTGACAAATTATTTTGCCAAAAAAAGATACAACACCATAAGCAAAAGCAATGTCTGTAGCAATTGGCACAGCAAAGCCTGCTAAATAATTTGGTTGATGTTGATTAAAAAAATAAAAAATTGTTGCTGGTAAAATAATTCCACCCACCGCTCCAATAATAGGTAGCATCGCCTGATGTTTGCTCGATAAAGTTCCAATAGTTAGTTCTTGTTTTAATTCGCTACCAACCATTAAAAAAAATATCGCCATTAAAAAATCGTTAATCCAATCAAGCAAACTCATATTTTTACTAATACCAAGGGTTTTTAGTTCTAGTGGAATTGCAAGAGAAAAAATATTTTGATAATAGGTAAGTAAAGGCGAATTAGCAACAAATAAAGCTAAAGAAGCGGCAATTAAAAGCAAAACACCAGTTGCTGATTCTAGTTCAAAAACTCTTTTAATAATTTTTATCATAGATAATGATTTTATATCCAATCAGGATCTATTGCCCCTTCGTCTGGTGGAGTGGGTATTTGATGTTCATAACCTGTGATAATATCGATAATATATAATTTTGGTACCGAGTTTTTGCCGTAGGCTCCAAGCTTTTTAGAGTAAATTAAATAACGATCGTTTGGTGACCATCTTGCTCCCTCCACTAAATAAGCTGTTGTTAACAATTTTTCACCGCCTCCATTACTTGACATAATGCCAATAAAAAATTTACCACCTTTAATTTTAGTAAAAGCGATAAATTTACCATTTTTTGACCATATAGGTTTTGAGTAAGAACCTCCGCCGTTACTGATTTTTTCGAGGCTTAAGCCATCACTTGACATAACATAAAGTTGTTGGCTACCACTTCTATCGGAAGAAAAAACAATTTTTTTACCATCAGGCGAATAAGAGGCGGTAGTATCGATGCCAAGATTACTAGTTAAACGCTTGGCGGTGTTCTGCTCGGTATCTATTTCAAAAATATCACTGTTACCATCTTCGATGGCGGTGATTAATAATTTATTATCATCAAGAGGATGAATACTGGGAGCTAAAGTAGTGTTGCGAAAACCACCAATTTTTTGAGTTCTGGTAGAGTGAATATTTAAAGAAAATATTTGTGGCTTTTGCTGAAAATAACGTAGATAAAAAATTTCGTCTCTTCTCTTGGCAAAAACAGGAGTTAAAACCATTTCGGAACCATCGGTTAAATTACGATAGTTGCTACCATCAAAATCTATTACCGAGATTTTTTTGATTCTTTTTTTAAAACCACCAGTTTCAGAAATATAAAGAATTTGTGAGTTAAAATGACCAGTTTCTTCGCCACTTACCGAGCGATAAATTTCGTTACTGATTAAATTAGCAATTTTACCATAACTATCTTTTGATGCCGAATAATATTTGCCGAAAATTTGTTTTTTTTCAAAAATATCCCACATTCTGATTTTAATTTCGAGGTTACCAATGGAATCGTAATTAAAACTAGCAATAATAATGCCGTCTATGCCTGTTTTTTGATATTGACTAAAATTTGGCGGTAGGTTAATATCAAAAGTTTCTGAGTTGATAATTTCAGAAAACTCAGCAGAAGTGGTTTTTGGCTCTTTAATAAGACTTTCAGAAAGACCTGTGGTTTTTAAGTTGTTTAAAATTTTTTGTAATATTTGTTGACTATCTGGGTTGGTATCGAAGCCAGAAAATAAAAGTTTTGCTTTATATTGATTGCTATCGATGTTAATGTTTACCGCACCAATTGCTAAGTGAGTATGAAAAATAACCAAAAATAGTAGCACAAATAATTTTTTCATAACTGATCGATAATGATGTTGCGATTAGTATAAACACAAAGATCGGCGGCTATTGTTAATGATTTTTCAACAATTTGATAGGCAGATAAACTAGAATCAGCCAAAGCTCGAGCCGCAGCTAAGGCAAAATTACCACCAGAACCAATGCCAATAATACCATCTTCTGGCTCTAGCACATCGCCATTACCAGTAAGAACAAGTGAAATATTGCTATCAATAACAATCATCATAGCCTCGAGCCTTCTTAGATATTTATCGGTTCGCCAATCTTTGGCAAGCTCTACACAAGCTCGCATCAATTGTTTTGGATATTGTTCTAGTTTGCCTTCTAGCCTTTCAAATAAAGTAAAAGCATCAGCCGTAGCCCCAGCAAAACCAACAATAATAGAGCCATCAGATATTCTTCTGATTTTTTTAGCATTTGATTTTAAAACTGTTTGCCCCAAAGACACCTGCCCATCACCGCCAATGGCTACCTGATTATTTTTGCGAACCGCCAAAATAGTAGTGCCATAAATAGTAGAAGAATTTTTATGTTCGAGCATAATTTTTGTTGTAAAATTGATTTTATAGATCATTATGGAACTGTTGTAAAAATATATTTGAGATACAACATTGCAGTTTTAGTTTAGCAAGCAAAATGCTATAATTCAACAATTAAATTTATGTTTTTAAAACTACTAAACAACAAAAATTTTTTTATTATCGCTTGCCTAGGTTTTGTAGCTGGTTTGCCTTTAGCCCTTATTTTATCTACTCTAAAAGCCACATTATTTGAAAATGGTTTTGATTTATCAACCATCGGTTTTTTATCGTTGCTTTCTTTGCCTTATTCTTTAAAAATGCTCGTCGCTCCTATTTTTGATTGTTTTAATGTGCCATTTTTACACAAAAAATTTGGTCAGAAAAAATCATGGATTTTGATATTACAGTGTTTACTAACTATTTCTTGTTTTGGATTATCTTCGGCGGTTTGGCAAAATAACTTGTGGCTAATTATGATTTTTGCTGTGTTGATTGCTGTTTTTTCGGCTTGTCAAGATATTGTGATTGATGCTTATAGAATTGAAAATTTTACTTTACAAAATCAGGGAATTGCTACCATGATTTATGTTTATGGTTATCGCTTCGGAATGCTTATTTCTGGTGGTTTTGCTTTATATTTAGCAACTCAATTTGCTTGGTATATGGTTTATTTTATTATGGCTTGTTTAGTATTTTTTTTCATGATTTTGTTAATCATTACTCATTCATATAAAGACCAAAAAATTACTTTACCAACAAATAAAATTAATATCTTAAAACAATCTTGGCTGTTTATTATTGATGCTTATCGTGATTTAGCTAGTAAAAATAAATGGTATTTTATATTGCTTTTTATAATTTTCTTTAAACTTACCGATGCTTTTGCGGGCAATATGATTATGCCTTTTTTATTAGATATTGGATATTCTAAAAAAGAGTTGGCAACAATTTTAAAAACTTGCGGACTATTTACCACTTTATTTGGGGTGTTTTTAGGAGCGATTTTAGTCAAAAAAATTAACATGAATCGGTTACTTTATTTTGCTTTATTACTACAAGCATTTTCAAATTTAGCTTTTTGTTATTTGGCAAAAGAAAATCAACAATATATTAATTTCTGGAACTTAAATTTTGATATACATTTACTTTTAGTGGTTTTTATTGAAAATATCAGCGGAGGTATTGGCGATGTAGTTTTTGTTGCTTATCTCACTTCGTTATGCAATAAAAATTTTTCCGCTACTCAATATGCCTTGTTTAGCTCGTTAGGTTCTTTAGCAAGAAGCTTATTGGCTAGCTTATCTGGAATTTATGCTAATTATTTGGGTTGGTATATTTTTTTTATCTTTTCTGTTTTTTTAGTAATTCCAGCTCTTGCTTTTTTATTTTTAATTGGTAAAAATAGTATTTCAGAAAAAAATAATTAACATAACATATGCAATTCTCTATTATTAAATCTAAAAAAGAATCGGTAATCAATAGAGAAACTTCTGCTTCAAAATTTATTCCTTATAAAAGTCATTTTAATCACAACACTTTACTTACCAAAAAAGATGAATTAGTAAGGGTAATTAAAATTAAAGGTTTTTCTTTTGAAACCGCCGATGATATTGATGTTGATCTCAAAAAAAACACTCGAAATAATTTGCTAAAAAGCATGGCTCAAAGCAGTTTTTCTATGTATTTTCATACTATCAGAAGAAAAGAAAAAGCCTTTCCAGATGGTGAAATGCCAGACGATTTTAGCAAACAACTTAATCACAATTGGGGTTTGCGACATTCTGATGATAAATGCTTTGTTAACGAACACTTTTTAACAATTATCAGGGGCCAACTGCAGGGAGGGGTGATTGGAGCAATTAATTTAGTAAATCAAGCACAACAAAAAACCAGTAAAACAGCCTGGACAGAATACATTAAAGAGGCTTATGGCGAACTAGAAGAAATGACCGAAAGAATCTTAAATGGCCTTTCTAATTATAGCCCACAACTACTTGAAGTTATTGAAACCGAAGATGGTTTTCAATCAGAAATTCTTAATTTTTTCGGCAGAATTGTAAATTGCGGTTATCAACAAAACTATTTAGTTCCAACCTCTAATATCGACACTTACTTACCAGTTTCTCGACTTTATATTGGAGCAAAAACAATCGAAGTTCACAATCCTGATACCATCAAATATGCAGGCTTAGTGTCAATCAAAGAATATCGACCAGCAACACATGCTGGTGTTTTTGATGGCTTTATGCAAATGCCTTTTGAGTTAATTATTAGTCAATCTTTTGTTTTTACCGATCGCATGGTGGCAATTGGAGCAATGCAATTACAACAACGCAGATTAATGCAATCTGAAGATGTAGCAGTTTCACAAATCAGAGAAATAGATGAAGCACTTGATTCGGCAATGGGTGGAGCCTATGCTTTTGGCAATCATTACATGACGGTTATGTGCATAGAAGATAGTCAAAAATCATTAGAAAGCGCCTTATCTATGGCTTCTGTTGAACTTGCCAATGCTGGTATTACAGGTGTTAGAGAAAAAATAAATCTTGAACCAGCATTTTGGTCGCAATTACCTGGTAATGCTAGCTTTATGGCAAGAGCCTCTACTATTAACACTTTAAACTTATCATCTTTTGCCTCTTTTCATAACTACCCTTCTGGCAATCGAAAAGGTAATCATTGGGGCGATGCGGTAACTGTGCTAAATACAGTTTCTGGCACTCCTTATTTTTTTAGCTTTCATGTTCGAGATGTTGGCCATACCATGATTATTGGTCCTACTGGTGCTGGTAAAACGGTTTTACTAAATTTTTTATGTTCGCAATCACAAAAATTTAACGGCAGATTGTTTTTTTTCGACAAAGACCGAGGAGCTGAAATTTTTATAAGAGCAGTTGGTGGCAAATATATGATTCCTACCGCTTCTAAAGTTTCTGGTTTTAATCCTTTGCAACTGCCTGATAACAGCCAAAATCGAGCTTTTTTAGTTGAATTATTAAAATCTTTAGTATCTACAAACGGCGAAATTTTAGGTGCTCACGAAATTGAGCGAATTAACGAAGCAGTAAATGGTAATTACAAACTACCAAAAGAACAAAGAATGCTACGAAATATCGCTCCTTTTATGGGCTTGGGAGGTCCTGGTAGTTTAGCAAATAGGCTTTCCATTTGGCATTCTAACGGCTCTCATGCTAAACTTTTTGATAACGAAAACGACAACATAGATTTTTCTATCGCCCGAAATTTTGGCATCGAAATGGGTTATTTATTGCAAGATAAAGTTGCCATTGCACCAGCTTTACTTTATTTGTTTCATCGTATTCAATCTTCTTTAAAAGGCGAGCCAACTATGATAGTGCTTGATGAAGCTTGGGCACTTATTGGCAACCCAATTTTTGCCCCAAAAATCAAAGACTGGCTAAAAGTCATGAGAAAACTAAATGCTATGGTGGTTTTTGCCACTCAATCGGTTGAAGATGCTTCAAAAAGCGAAATTTCTGATACTTTAGTGCAACAAACCGCCACTCAAATATTTTTGCCAAATCTAAGAGCAACCCAAGCTTATCGCAATATTTTTATGCTTTCAGAACGAGAATTTTCTATTGTTAAATCTACCGACCCTAGCACTAGATTTTTTTTAGTAAAACAAGATAATGATGGAGTGGTGGCAAGGCTTGATTTATCTGGTATGGATAACATTATTCAAGTATTATCTGGCCGAAACGATACCGTAGCATTACTTGATAGAATAATCGATGAACATGGCGAAGATCCGCAAGATTGGCTACCAATTTTTTACCAAAAAGCACAAAAATTATTATGAAACAATCTAAATTTTTGCTACTTTTTTTAATACTAATCTTGCTTTTCAAACCCAGCTTTTCACAAACCAATGAAAGAGCCCCAAAATATGGGCCAGAACGAATCAGACCATGCGATCCTGATGATTATTCAAAAATCACGGAAGACGATCGTTATAATTTATTAAAACAAACAACACTAGATATCAATGCTAATTTAAATTTTGCTTCAGAACCACAAAACGGCTTAGGATCTGATTTTATGTTTGAAATGTCTAACCAAAATTGCTCCATCTATTTTTCAAGCTATTGGTTGGCTTTTAGAAGTACAATTTCTATTGCCACTGCATTATGCGGTGGTACACCATCAATTTTTCCGAATCCAATAAAAGATATTATTTGGCAAGTAAAAAATGTTGCTTCTTGTGCAAAAAACCGTGAAGCAGCATGTTGTAGTGCTGTTAAAGCAGTAGCGCTTTTATCTGCTGCTGTAGCAACTCACTCATTAATACTATACTCACTATCAGATCAGACATTAAAAAAAGTAAGAGTTTGTGGTTATAATTGGTCGCATCCAACTTATCAACTTGATAAAATTACGTATGATCAACAAGCAGAAAAGAGTTATAAAGAATATCTGTTAACATCAATAAAAGACAAAGAACAATACCAAGAGAAACATGAACTTAATAATGCTGGTAGATATTTTCGCATCTCCGATATTTTCGATAAAGAAGATAGCAATAAAAAAAACATGAAAAACAATGTTGATGGTAACGATTGTAGCGAAGAGACATTAAAAACCATGAAGCCGTTTTATTTAAGAGGTCTTGATTCTGGCAATTTTAACTGCGCTCAGTATAATGATGAACAAAAACAATGTTGCGAAAATCTTGCTAAAAACTATATTTGCCTAGAAGACATTACATCAAGCAGAGATCCAAAACATAGAAATTTTACATTTTGTAAAAAAGGAACTATTTGCCGTCTAAACATTACTGAACAGGCAGAACCTGTAGAATTTACAATAAAAGAACGAGAGGAAGGTAGGGTTTTATGTGCCGAAAGTTATAGCTTGTGTCCTTATAATTTTTCTGTTGCTGGCGGAACAACTTATCCAGTAAAGCAACAAAACCACTCTAATGTTGAAGAAGCAAATAAAAAAATCAAAGATGCTTTTATTACCCCAGAAGCAAATAACGAAGATCTAACAACATATACCAATGATACACTACCAGAAGATCTTCCTTGTAGCGACAGTCAAAATCAAGAACCAGATACTTGTTTTCCAAAAGACAAGGCTTATCAATTAAAAAATCAATGTCAATATTATACTCACTGCACCATCGCCTCTGATTTTCCTTACACTGTGCGCGATTATAAAATAAATCGTTATTTTTCATATGCTTGTCTAGATTTTAAAGGGGTTGCTGGTCAAAATAAATCAATTTCAACACTTGGTAACGAAATATATTTAGGAGCGCCCATTGCTCAATGTTTTTATGAAACATTTGGCAATATTTTTACCAATAAAAATGGTCACACATTATGTAAAAGCGGTGAAACCACCGATGGCACAAGCTGTATAGATAATGGTATAGCAATATATGAAAAAAACGAAAGCGGTGGCGAAAATATTTTTACCAAAATACAAAATAATTTAAAATTTACAATTAAAGTAGCCCTCACATTAGCAATTTTGTTTTTTGGCATTAAAATATTAATATCACCTGGTGATGTTATTGGCATGTCACAACGAAAAGAAATGATTTTGCTAATATTTAAAATTGGCATTGTAGCTTATTTTGCACTAGGCAATGCTTGGCAAACTATTTTTTTTGATGCTATTTATGGCTCGTTCCCAGAATTAGTATCTAAGTTTTTTCAATATACTAGCGCAGAAGGTGATATGTGCAAATCAGAAACCTCATTCATTATAAGCGATAGATATAGTTATTTAAAAATATTTAATCTACTTGATTGCAAATTAAAATACTATTTAGCATATACCCCTGGCACTTCTACCGCCAATGTTTTTGGCTTAATATTTTCTACTTTATTTACAGGATCATATGGCTTTTTAATTGCGATATCATTATTCTTTTTTGTAATTATGATGATTATAATTATTATGAGAGCCTTATATTTGTTTATTACCAGTGCCTTAGCAATTGTGATTTATATTTTTGTTTCACCTATTATTTTTCCTACTTTGCTTTTTAAACAAACTGCTGATATTTTTAATAAATGGTTTATGCAACTTATTTCTTTTGCCTTGCAACCAATTATTTTATTTGTGTATATTGCTATTTTTATTCAAGCTTCTGATTTATTAATTTTCGGTAAAGATCCTAAATTTTCCGAAGGAAAAATAGACTGTGCCTACGATTATGTAAAAGACAAAACAAGAGTAGAAGAAGATAAAAAAAGATTAGCTTGCGTTTTACAATTTAGTCAATTCAGTCGAAGTTCAGCATTTGCCATTCTTTCTGTTGGCATACCTGCTGCATTTGATTTATTCTCCGATCTGCTCTCCAGTGGCAAACTGGGTATTATTCTTACTGTATTAAGAGGAGTTATAGGTATTTATTTACTCTTAAAGATGTTTGATCTCATACCAGGAATTATTGATTATATTTTTGGCTCTTCTCTTGATAAAAAAGGCGACGACGTTCTTAACACCTTTAAATCTTTTGTTAGTAAAATAAGTCTTGCCAATAAAATGGCTGGCTCTTTAGCTTGGAATCAAGCATTTAATTCGGCAGAAACATTGCAAGCTAAACAAGATGGTGGCAAAAAAGATGATGGCAAAAAAGATGATGGCAAAAAAGATGATGGTAAAAAAGATGATGGCAAAAAAGATGATAGTGGTGGTGTTGCTTAAAAATTATTTAACAACTCAAAAAAAATGTTGCAATAGCAAATTTGTTAAGTAAAATTTTGTATATTTTTCAAATACAACCAATAAAATTATATGCAATTTGAAGTATCAAAAACCATTCTTTTAAAAGCTCTGTCAGATGTTAACGGTGCTGTTGAAAAGAAAAACACTATACCAGTTTTGCAAAATATTAAAATAGAAGCAAAAGATAATAAAGTTTCTTTATTTGCCACCGATATGGATATTTTAATAACCACTTATTTTGATTGTCAAATATCTACCGAGGGCTCTACTACTGTTTTGGCACAAATCTTCTTCGATATTATAAGAAAAATACCAGATGGCATAATTAATATTAATCTAGAAAACGAAAATTTACTACAAATCAAGCTCGGCAAATCTCGTTATAAATTATCTTGCATCGATCCTGCCGAATTTCCAATTATCTCTAGCGAAGAACTTACCGATGTAATAGAGCTCGATGCCCAAATTTTAGCTAAAATGATTAGTAAAACTCAATTTGCCATTTCTAACGATGAAACTCGCTATTATTTAAATGGTTTATTTTTTCATTCTCTCCAAGAAAATGATAACCATTACCTTCGCACTGTTGCTACCGATGGCCATAGATTAGCAATGTCTTCTTTATTTACTGGCATAGCTAAAGATTTTGGCATTATTGTTCCCAAAAAAACCGTAGGTGAAATTAAAAGAATAATTGAAACCACCACTAAAAAAGTTTCTTTAGCAGTTTCAAGAGTAAAAATAAAGGTTGTGTGCGATAAAACAACCATTGTTTCCAAACTAATTGATGGCGAATTTCCTCCCTATGATAAAGTGTTGCCAAAAAATAATTTTAATATCGTTAATATTAAAAGAAAAGATCTGTTCGATTGTCTCGATCGTATCTCAATTTTAGCAAACGACAAACATCGCTCAGTAAAAATCAAAATCTTTGAAAATAAATTTTGTTTACAAGTTGGTGATGATGATAATCCTTTGGCTTACGAAGAACTCGATATCATTTACAGCGACAACAAAATAGAGTCTGGTTTTAATTCTAAATATCTACTCGAAATTATTTCTCAAGTTGAAAAAGAAGAAGTGGTTATAAAATTTAACGATGGTTTTTCGCCAGCACTTGTAGAATCTCCAGATTCTAACTCTGTGTTTGTAATTATGCCTGTTCGAATCTAATTCAAAATTATGGCAATTGTTAAAAATATTATCATTTGGTTAATATTTTTTGCACTACTAGGGGCTGTTTTTATTTTGGCTTTATCAAGTGAATATGTGCCTATCAAAACCTTAGTTATTCCAATTAAAATTAGCAACAATATTAATTCTAATATTTAAAAAATTACTTTATGTCTAACTACAACTTCGATACAATTATTATTGGTGGTGGCCCTGGCGGTTATGTTTGCGCTATACGCTTAGCTCAACTTGGTTTTAAAGTTGCCTGTATTGAAAAAGAAAAAACACTAGGTGGCACTTGCTTAAATGTTGGTTGCATACCCTCTAAAGCACTTCTTGAAGCATCTCATAAATTTCATGATGCTTGCCATAATTTTCAGCAAATCGGCATTAATGTTACTAACCCAGCTATTGAAATAGCTAAATTAATGGCTCATAAAAACAAAATTATTTCTGGTTTAACTAGCGGTATTGCTGGCTTATTTAAAAAAAATAAAGTGCAACATATTAATGGTTTTGCTAGTTTTATTGATAATCACACCGTAGAAGTTACAAATAACAACGAAAAAACCACCTATACCGCTCAAAATTTTGTTATTGCCACTGGCTCCGAGGTGGTTTCTTTACCAAATGTGGCTATCGACGAAAAAATTATTGTTTCTTCTACTGGAGCATTGTCTTTAAATACAGTGCCAAAAAAAATGGTAGTAATTGGTGCTGGAGTTATCGGCTTAGAGCTAGGTTCGGTTTGGCTTCGCTTAGGTGCCGAAGTTGAGGTTATAGAATATCTTAACACCACCACCCCTACTCTTGATTGCGAAATATCTAAAAACTTTCAAAGAATTCTCGAAAAACAAGGCATGAAATTTCGCCTTGCCACCAAAGTGCAAGGAGTTGAGGTTGTTGCCAATAATCAGGCTGTTGTTACGGTTCAGGCTGTTGATTCTAAAGAAATCCAACAAATTTCTGCCGATGTGGTTTTAGTGTCTGTTGGCCGCAAACCCTATACCGTAGGTTTAGGTCTTGAAAAAATTGGAGTTAAAATTAACAACAAAGGCTTTATCGAAAATCATCATCTGCAAACTAATATTAGCAATATTTTTGTTATAGGCGATGCCACTACTGGAGCAATGCTTGCACACAAAGCCGAAGA
>CANEUR010000002.1 GCA_947441875.1 Rickettsiales bacterium
AATAATTGCCCTAATAATTGCCCTAATAATTGTATTAAAAGATACAATTATAATAGCTACAAAGCTATACAAATTATAGCTTTGTAGCTATTATAGTGCAACAATTATTTCACTATTTTTTAAAAAGGGATTCAACAGTGCCACCAAGGGTTTCTTGCTTAAATTTTAACTTAAAACTATTTCGTTATTTGATTATTTAAAGATGGGAATTGGTATGATTAATTAAGGAGAACTACTGGATTCCACAGCGCATAGTACCTTTTTTTTCATTATTAAATTCTGGTTTATGAATTAATTCTCCTGGTGTTGCATCATTAAGATTGGCACCATTTTTTAACAATAATTGTGCTATTTCCATATCTACTTTCATTTCCATATCTACTTGACCAAGAGAAGTCATTAATGAACTATTATTGGCTTGCGTTTCTCCATAGGGAGCATCACAATGTTCAAGTTTATGAATTAATGCTCTTAGTGTTGCATTATTAAGATTGGCACCATTTTTTAATAATAATTGTGCTATTTCCATATTTCCTTTGCTAAGAGCAATCATTAATAAAATATTATCGGCTTGCTCCTTTTTTCCACAATGAACATCGGCGCCATGTTCTAGAAGTAATGTCATACTTTCTAGATTATTTTCCATAAAAAATGCACCTTGCAAAATATTGAGACCAATAAGATTTTTATGATTAACATCGGCACCATAGTCTATAAGTAATTTAATCATTTCTATATCATATTTAATATCAGAACATGCAAGTCGTAAGCTAGAGTTACCATAACGATTTTTATAATTAACATCGGCACCTTTTTTTAACAATAATTTTACTATTTCTATATCGCCTTTCAAAACAAAAAACATTAATAAACTAAAATTATTTTGTGGATCTTTACAATTAACATCGGCACCATGTTGTATCAGCAATTTAGTAATTTCTTTACAACTATGGGCACAAATATGTAATAAATTATTGTTAATATAAAGAACATCTTTAATATCCATTTGACATTCTTCTAAGAAATATTTTACAATACATTTTTTGTTTGTAATAATTGCAAGATATAAAATATTTTTTTTATCTAATTCTTGAGGTAAAAAATAACATAAAATATCTGGTCTATCATCGTTAAATGATTTGGCAATTATAGAGCGTTGTAATGTCTTGCATAAAATATTTAATGGTGATCTTGCCTTCTTATCTTCACGAAGCATTGCAAAGAGATCTTTAAAAACAGGATGATAAATACCTTTTCGTAATAACAATAAAATATCGTCAATTATTTTTTTAAAATTGGCAATCTCAAATTGTTGTGTAACATTTTCTTTATTATACAATATAATTTGTTGTAAAAAATCTAATGCTAATTTCGCATCTGATTCTAAAACAAGCAATAAAGCATCTTGTAAATAATCATGTAGAGATGATTTTACATGTTTTTGTTTTGCAAAACTTTTAATAATACCATTAAAATTACTTCCGTTAAAACTTTCTATCAAATCTCTTGATGCTAATATTTTGTTGTTGTAATCGTTAATCGCACTATTGAATTCATCATTTACTTTTGATGCTGTTTGTTTAGATTTTTTACTGTTTTTTTGAGTTTTTGGCTCTTTTGAATGCTCTAGCTCTTTTGAATGCTCTAGCTCTTCTGAATGCTCTAGCTCTTCTGAATGTTCTGGTAAAATTTTAACAGGATGTTCTTGCGTGCTCGATGATGCTGAGGTAGCTTCTTGTTGAGGCGATTTTAAAAAATGATGTTGTTCATTTTCTTTTATAAGCTTACAAAAGTCTTTTATTTCTAATACCGATTCTGTTGTTTTTATATAGTCTTCAAAACCTTGAGTGCTATGTTTTACAATTAAATGTGATGTTTCAAAATGTTGCTTTAATAAATTATTTCTTTTAGTATCATCTTTATGAGTATGTGCAGCTCCATCGCACTCAATAGGATATTGTTTTACTAGTTTTTTTTGCTCGTCAAATATATTTATTACCAAATCAGCGGTGCCAATAACTTTACCATCGCTATCATAAATCAATCCTTCTTTTTCGATTTCAACACGATTATCTAAAATTTGACGACTAAATACCAATTGAAGATGACCTAATAACTCTCTCTGAAAATCAGTTATTGTGGAAGTGTGTTTGAATATTAATTTTACAAATTGTTCTAGCATAGCTTTGTCAGCTGTTTTGTTTGAGTCAAAATAACCTGGATCTTGTGATAATTTGCATTTAATTACTTGTGCAAGTTGAATTTTACATAATCTCTCTTCTATTGTTTCTAAGTTTGTGTAAATAAATTCTGATAAATGTAGATTTAATTTTGATAAAATTTTAATCAATTCTTGTTTATCTATTGATGAGTCTTTTAAATATATTAATGCTGTTTCTAAATAGTTAAGTTCTGGCATATAAATTATAAAAATATTAAATTAGGGTTTTGGAATATTTTATAGAGTATTATCTCTAATTAATTTTTAACAAATTTTACTTTTATATTATTAAATATCAATTTATTTTTTTTAAATGCAAGATAAATTTTTTATCAGTTAAAAAGTTAAATTTTGCTAAACTTCTTTTGGGACTGTTGCACCACTCTCTGATTAAATTATAATGTAATTTCTTACAAATGCGGGGGGTTATTTTTACTCAGATAAACCTGTCTCTTGGTGATTTTTGAGGTTTTTTCTCAAATTTCCCTGATTTTAGAGGCAACTTATCCCTTGTAAGCATTAGGAGTTAGGGGGTATAAATCATCACTAATCTTTTTAAGTTGTGAGATATGGCCTCCATAAAAGCGGTGAATTGATTTTTAGCAATGTTTATATAGCGAACTCGATGATTTGTTTTGGAAAAAACCCTTGTGTATGGAGCTCTTAGTTTGTTGTAAAACTGATCTAGATCTTTATTGTTATCCTTCATATATTACCACCTTTGCAACCAAAATTAGCATCTTTGGCAACTTTTGGCAAGATTTTATTGTTAAATTGTTCTTGCCTTTCTTTGATTGCCTTTTCTCTTTCTTGCCATAAAGAAGCTTTGGAGATTAGATGGTTTGCTAGTTGTTCTTTTAAGAAGATTGAATATTTTATACCAATTCCCATCTTTAAATAATACCACTTATAGAGAAGATTTATTCGCTTCTAATGAAAATTTAATTTGTACATTGTTAGATATTTTTTTATCCCGAGAATCTTTATTGCCAATATCAAATAAATTTCTTGGTAAAGTGGCACTACCAGAGACTTTTGCTTTTTTGTTATCATTTTCGAGTTTAGCAGTAAAATTTAGATCGATAGGCAATTTTTTATTTTTAATAATCAGTTCACCTTTGGCAAGATAAGAATCTTTATTGGCAGAAGGTGTTATCTGAATTGATTTAAAAATAGCGGTAGGAAACTTTTCAACAGCTAACCACTGCTCATTTTTAGCGATTTCTAAAGCTTCGATGAATCTGATATCTATAGATTTCATATCAACCTCAACCTCTATTGAGCTTTGATCTAGGTTGTTTTTATCAAAAATAATTTTACTTTTATATTTTTTAAAAACTCCAACTATTTCAGAGCTTTCTTGAAATAATGAAAATTCTAAAGTGCTTGTTTTAGGATCTACCTGCCAGTAATTTTTATTATTGCTTTGCTTGATTTTATCTGCTTCATTAATATAAATGGCTTCCGCTTCAATGTTTATTTTGATAACATCGCCAATGCCAGGTAAGCCGTATTTCATATTAAAATCAGATCTTTTTATTTTAGCCGAACCGCTAATTCCTAGGGTTTTTTTCTGAGAAATAGGATTTAAGCCAATTTTATTTAATTTTACCTGCAATTCTATTGGTTTTTTAATGCCTAGCAAAGTTAAAAAACCTCGAATTGTGCCAAAATTGTTGCCATTTTGCTGAATTGTAGAACTTTCAAAAATTATTTCTGGAAACTGATCGACATTGAAAAAATCGGATGTTTTTAGATGATTATCAAATCGCTCAATACCGGTATTTATAGAATTTGTTTTAATAACTATTTTTACCGAACTGTTTTGTAAATCTTTTTCATCAAGTAAAACCTCTCCTTCAACAGTATTAAACTTGCCAGAAGGGCTAGAAAAACCAAAATGTTCGGCTTGCCAAACTATATTGATATGATTAGGATCAATTTTATATAAATCGGTAGCAAAGACGAAGTTTATTGGAGAGAAAATGATAAATAATAAAGATAGTAAAATTTTTTTCATAAAATAATTATTGATTATTATACCAAAAGTTCTTTTTAAAATTATTTAAAATAAATTCTTGATGCAAATTTAATTGGTTTTGAGTTAAAGAAAAATCTCGTTTTGGTAAATTATATTGTTGCCTCACAAATTTGGTAGTTATTGGTTGAATGATATCATCTTTTTTAGCAAAAGAAAAACCACCTTGTGAACCGCAAGTAAGCTCAAGATACACCAAACACAGCAATTCGGTATCAATTAAAGCACTGTGTTTTTCTCTTTTAGTTAAATCTATTTTAAATCTTTTACATAAAGCATCTAGAGAATTAGGTGAATTCGGAAATTTTTGTCTGGCTAAAACAAGAGTATCAATTATTTTATTTTGAGTAAGTAAAGGTAAGCCAATATTGTTTAGTTCGAAGTTGAGAAATTTTAAATCAAACATCGCATTATGAATAATGAGCGGATCGTTCTTAATAAAATCGAGAAAATCGTTGGCAACTTCTGAAAAAACTGGCTTATCTAGTAAAAATTCGGTAGAAATTCCATGCACCATAAAAGCCTCATGTGGCACAGTGCGATTTGGATTAGCATAACAATGAAAATAATTGCCAGTTTTTACTTTATCGATAATTTCAAAAGCCGCTATTTCGATAACTCTATGACCATCTTTTGGATCAAGCCCAGTTGTTTCGGTATCAAGACAAATTTCGCGCATTTTAGTCAAAGTTTTTTGGTTGACAAAGAGGGTTTTTGCCTTCTTTAGATGTAATGAATTTAATGATATCTTCTGCTAAAGTATCATTAAAAGCATGGTTAATGTTTTGTAGCCTTTCAAGTAAAGTGACAGATTTTTGACTTTGATTAAAAAGTTGTGCAAAAAAATCTTGTAAAATATTAATTTGTTTTCTATCGATATTTTTTCTTTTTAAGCCAACTAAATTTAGACCAACCAAATAAGCCCTCTCTCCTCTTACCAAGCCATAAGGAATAACATCTTTTTCAATACCAGACATGCCACCAATCATAGCATTTTTGCCAATTCTAGTAAATTGCTTAACCGCAGATAAACCGCCAATAATAACATTATCTTCAATCATGACATGGCCGGCTAAAGTGGCATTATTTGCTAAAATAACATTATTACCAACTTCACAATCGTGAGCAATGTGCGAGCCAACCATAAACAAACAATTATCGCCAATTTTAGTAAGCATTTTATCGCCCTGGGTGCCAAGATGAATAGTGACATTTTCTCTTATGGTATTATTATTGCCGATAGTAACTTGAGAATTTTCACCTTTAAATTTTAAATCTTGCGGTGCAAGACCAATAGTTACAAACGGATAAATAATATTATTTTTGCCAATTATGGTATGACCATCTATGACTATGTGCGATTTTAAAAATGTGCCAGAATCTATTTGAGCTTGCTTACCAACAATGCAATAAGGACCAATTATCACATCGGAGGCGATTTTTGCCGAACTATCAACAATTGCAGTAGGATGAATAAGGTTTTTATTGGTCATTTTTTTTATCAATAATCATTGCAGAAAGACTGGCCTCGGCAACTTTTTTACCATCAACAATGCCTAAGGCATTGAGCTTCCAAACATTGCCTCTATTTTGCATGGTTTCAACATGCAATTCTAAAACATCTCCTGGAACAACTGGTTTGCGAAATTTTGCCCCATCAATTGACATAAAATAAACTAATTTTTCTTGCGGTTTAAAACCCGGACAACAAGTTACCATTAAGGCCCCAGCTTGTGCCATTGCTTCAATAATTAAAACACCAGGCATAATGGGATGATCAGGAAAATGACCTAAAAAATGAGGCTCATTGAAAGAAACATTTTTAACAGCGATAATTTTTTTATTAAACTCTATACTTATAACTTTATCGACAAGCAATAAAGGATAGCGATGGGGTAGGGATTGTAGAATTTTTTTTATATCTATCATAATAAAACAACATAATAAGATTTTAAAATTGTGGATTTTTTATTTAGTATACATTCTAAACTATAGAATTGTAATGTTAAAGATTGTTTTAAAGACAATTAAAAATATTTTGCTACATCAAGATGTTAAGGGACTGTTGCATCGGAAATTTATTTTAATTTTTTGCTATTTTTTAGAAAAAATTAAAATAAATTTAAGATGCAACAGTTTTATTGTTTTTTAACTTAATAAACATTCTCACCTTTTCTAGCTTTTTTCTTACGCACAATGCTTTCGTCTCGCTTTCTTTGAATTTTCTTTGAAGGCTTTTCAAATTCATTTCTTCTTCTGGCTTCTTTGACTAAACCGTCTTTTTGTGCTTTTTTACGAAATGTTCTGATTGCCATTTCAATGTTATTTTTACCATGAACTAAAACTTCCATTTGTTTTTACCTCCTTTTGTGTAAATAAAATAAATTATATTTGTGGATCAACTAAAGAAATTTGACCATCTTTACGATGATAAACAACATTTAGTCTTTTATTTTGACTATTAATAAAAACCAGAGCTGGCAAATTGGCAAGATCCATTTTCATGATAGCATCATCAACAGAAAGCTCTTCGATAGTAGTATTTTTTTCGGCCACAACTTGATGTTTTATAGGTGTTGGAGTGTTATCTTGCTCCATTTCTTCAAAAACATTATAAGGAAAAGGTGGTAAAACATATTTTGTAGCCGAAAAATATTTTGGTTCAAGATTTTTGATACTTTCTTTGTGATAATCGTTTAGCTTATTTTTGTATCTTCGTAATTGAGTAACTGCTTTTTTTAAAGCTTCATTAAAAGCACCATAAATATCGCCAGCTTCACCACTAGCTTTAATAGTAATACCCTTTTTTACCGCTTCGTTAATAATAATATTAGCAAAAAATAACTGAGATTGCTTGCCAAAATATACCTCGGCAGTATCAATTTTATTAATAAATTTAGTAATAGATTTTTCTAGTTGTTCGTTAGCATATTGCTGTATTGAAGAACCAAGATCAATATTAGAGCCAGTAATTTTCACTTGCATAAAAAAATTATTTTAAATTAAGAATTTGATTAATAACATATTGCAAAATGCCACCATATTTGAAATACTCAACTTCGTTGGTAGTATCAAGGCCGCAAATTAAACTGATAGTTTTGGTTTCGCCTTTTAACATATTTATAAAGCATTGCAATTTTTGTTTTGGCTTAATATTAATATCGATATTAGAAATAGCAAGCTTTTCTTTGCCAGTAAGGTTTAAATTTTGATAATCAGCAGAATTGGCAAACAATAAAGGTAAAACCCCCATTCCTACTAAATTAGAGCGATGTATTCTTTCAAAACTCTCAGCAATTACAGCTTTCACTCCTAATAAAGAGGTGCCTTTAGCGGCCCAATCGCGTGAAGAACCAGTGCCATATTCTTTGCCAGCAATAACAACTAAAGGAATATTTTTTTGTTGATAATCGCAAGAAGCATCGTAGATTGAAACAATATTGTTTTGTTGATTATAGGTAAAACCGCCTTCTTTACCATCGGATAACATTTTGTTTTTAATTCTAGTGTTAGCAAAAGTGCCACGAATCATCACTTCATGATTGCCTCTTCTAGCTCCATAAGAATTAAAATCGGCTTTACTAATATTTTTACTATGCAAATAAAGTGCCGCTGGCGAATTATTAGCAATACTACCTGCTGGAGAAATATGATCGGTAGTTATAGAATCGCCGAAAATTGCTAAAATACTAGCATTTTCAATATTGGCAATATGGTTTTTATGGAGATTATCAAAATAGTTTGGCAAGCGAATATAGGTGCTGTTTGTTTGCCAAGCATAGGTATCAGAAGATTGTACTGAAATTTTTTGCCAATCGGCATTGCCTTCAAATAAATTATGGTATTTTTTGATAAATAAATCACGATTAATAAATCTGTTAATCACCTCTTGGATTTCTTGATCGGTTGGCCAAATATCGGCTAAATAAACTGGATTATTATTTTGATCGGAGCCTATTGGTTGAATAGAAATATCGATATTGCAAGTGCCAGCCAAAGCATAAGCCACAACTAACGGCGGAGATGCTAAGTAGTTTGCCTTAACCAAATGATGAATTCTGCCCTCAAAATTGCGATTGCCAGAAAGTATAGCGGAAACTAATAAATTATTGCTTTTAATTGTTTCTTCAATTTCTGGCAAAAGTGGACCAGAGTTGCCAATGCAAGTAGTGCAACCATAGCCAACAACATTAAAACCAAGCCGATCGAGGTATTGTTGCAAGCCAGAATCGGCTAAATAACCAGCTGCCACTTGCGAACCAGGAGCGAAAGAAGTTTTTACCTTATTATTAACTGTTAAACCTTTTGCCAGTGCTTTTTTTGCCAATAAACCAGCTGAAATAAGCACTGAAGGATTAGAGGTGTTGGTGCAAGAAGTAATGGCGGCAATAACTAAATCGCCACTGCTTAAACTGGTATTTAAACTATTAATTTGATGAGTTTGATTATTATTGATTTTTAATTCTTCTGCTAATTTAACCAAAGATTGCTTAGTTTCGGCAAGAGTGATTTTATCTTGAGGCCTTTTTGGACCAGCCAAACTAGGCACCACTGTTGAAAGATTAAGCTCAATAACCTCGCTAAAATCGGCCTGCTGATTGGTGTTTAACTGCTGAGCATCGACATAGGCCGAAACTATATCGATGTTTTCTTGAGTTCTGCCTGTTAAATAAAGATAGTTAATAGTGGTGTTATCAATTGGAAATATACCGCAAGTTGCTCCGTATTCGGGAGCCATATTAGCTATTGTTGCCCTGTCGGCAAGAGATAAATATAATAATCCAGAACCAAAAAATTCAACAAATTTACCAACGACCGATTTTTTTCTTAACATTTGTGTGATAGTTAAAACCAAATCGGTAGCGGTAATTCCAGCATTTAATTTACCAGTAAGTTTAAAACCTATAACTTCTGGAATAAGCATTGAAACTGGTTGACCAAGCATTGCTGCCTCAGCTTCAATTCCGCCAACTCCCCAACCTAAAACTCCTAAACCGTTAATCATGGTGGTGTGACTATCGGTGCCAACAACGGTATCGAAATAAATTTGATCGTTTTGATGAAAAACCACATTAGCCAAATTTTCGAGATTAACCTGATGGCAAATGCCAGTTCCAGGAGGAACAACCCGAAAATTATTGAACGATTTTTGAGCCCATTTTAGAAATTGATATCGCTCAAGATTGCGTGCAAATTCAAGATTGGTGTTTTTTTCTAAAGAATCGGGAGTGCCATAATAATCGACCTGCACAGAATGATCGATCACTAAATCAACTGGTATTAAAGGATTAATTTTTTTAGGATCTTGCCCTAATTTTGCCACAGCATCTCTCATGGTTGCTAAATCGACAACGGCAGGAACACCAGTAAAATCTTGCATCAAAACTCTAGCAGGTGAAAAAGCAATTTCAATTCTTTGAGAAGCATCTTGCACCGAATTAACCAAGGCAAGAGCATGTTGCTTGGTTTGGTTGTTATCGCAGTAGGTTCTTAAAATATTTTCGAGTAAAATTTTTAAACTAAAAGGAAGTTTATGAAGATTAATATTAAATTTTTTAGCAAATTCTGGTAAAGAAAAATAATGATAATTTTTATTATTCACCGTAAGAACAGATTGTGCGAGTAATTTTGACATAATGCAATTTTTAAGAATTGGTAGAAATAACTTGCCAAGCAGGGCTTTGCGAGGTTAAGTTTCTTTGAAAAACCCAGTTATCGCTAATGTTAAGAATTTGATCTTTACTACCGCTGACAATGTTTTGATTATTGTCGGAAATATAATTAATTTGTTTTGAAGCAAATTTTACAACAATATTGGCTAAATCGCCATTATAAGAGGCAGAAATAATAGAAACTTCTTCGATAGAAATTAAGTTAGTAACTAAAATTTGTTGATTTTGTTGCCTACTTTGTAATATTTTATTAAAACCTTCAAAAATACTAGGACAAACAAGGTTTTGTATTTCGGTAAGGTTGCCACTAGCAAAACTGTTAATGATAATTTCGAAAGTGATTTTAGCACCTTTTAAAAAGAAATGATGATCGATATTAGATTTTTCGAAGATAAACTGCAAACTTTCTAAACTACTAGTGCTTAAATGCGGAAAAATAGACGATAAGGTATTGCTTTCGCCAACAACCTTTTGCACAGAATCGTTGCTAGAATTGATGTTGTTAATGTTGCAAGATTTTGCTTGATTAGCCAAAATATTAGCAAGATGTTCTTTTTGTTTTTGGATTTTTTGCTGTATAGATAACTTTTCGTCTTCATCTATTTTGCCAATAGTTTTATTTAACTTTAGAAAAATAAAAAAAGTAACAATTGCTAAAATGATAATATCAAGCAACATATGAGTTTTATTATATTTAGGTGGGGCAGACAACGGGAATCGAACCCGCGACCCCCAGAACCACAACCTGGTGCTCTAACCAACTGAGCTATGTCTGCCATTATTTAAAAACACTGTTTAACTACTAATTATTTTTAGCCCAACATGTTTTAATGTTTAGGTAAAGATAACTAAAATTTTTTCTAAGTTAGTAAAAAATCAAAATAAATTTTAACATAGAATAGTGCTTTGGAGTAAAATTTTATTTATTAAAAAACTAATTGTCAAAGATTTTTTTGTTATTTTTTAAGAATGTTGCATCGTTAATTTTGCCAAGGGGCATAAACTTTGAGCTGATTAATTAAACTTAAAGCCGAAAAAACACCGTCTTCATGAAAACCATATCGTTGATAAGCTCCGCAAAAATATAAGTTATTCTGCCCTTGAATTTGCTTTATTTGTTGTTGAGCTAGTAAGGCTTGCTGATTAAATATTGGGTGATGATAAACAATGGAAGCAAAGATGTTTTGTGGATCTATGTTTTGTTGAGGATTTAAAGTTACAAAAAGAGGATGCTTATTTGAAATATCTTGTAAATTATTCATCCAGTAACTCACTGAAAGTTTGCCAGAATTAATAATATCGCTACTATAAACCCAACTTGCCCAAGCTTTTTTACTTTTTGGCATAACCGAAACATCTTTATGAAGCACTGCAACATTTTTTTGGTAGCTAAAATTTTTCAGCACATCAATTTGTTGAGCAGAAAGATTTTTAGCAATTTCAAGAGCCTGATTAGCATGGCATGCTAAAATTATTTTATCAAAACGATATTGAGAATTGCTGGTGCTAACTAAATGTTGATTATTATTAAAATCAATTTTTAGCACTTTTTCTTGACAAAGTAAACCACCATTTTGCTGAATTTGAGCAAGGGCCTTAGCAACATATTTTTTAGAACCGCCAGAAATTGTATACCATTGAGGCTGATTACTTACACTAAGTAAACCGTGATTATAAAAAAACTGCACAAAACTTATAGCAGGATAATTGCCAATTTCGTTAATATTAGTGCTCCAAATAGCAGATGCCATCGGAAATAAATAGTGCTGGCAAAAATAATCTGAAAATTTTTTATCTTGTAAAAACTGCCCCAAAGAATAGCTGAAATCTGGTTTATTTTGCAAAATTTGCACAGCAATTTTATTGAACCGAATAATTTCGGTAAGCATTTTTAAAAAACGATAATTAAAAAAATTTTTTTTATTAGCAAATAAGCCAGAAAAATTAGTGCCAGCATATTCGAGTAATGTTTTTTGCTGATGAAAAATTTGCACAGCAAAAGACATTTTGCTTGGCTGATAAGCAACATCAAGAACAGATAAAAACTGTAAAAAATTAGGATAGGTTTGTTTATTAAAAACAATAAAACCAGTATCAACATCAATGTTTAAGCCATCGTAGTTAATGTTTATAGTGTTGGAATGACCGCCGTAGTAATTATTTTGCTCAAATAAAGTAACTTGATAATGTTGCGATAAAAAATAAGCAGAAAATAAGCCAGAAATGCCACTTCCTACAACAGCAATAGTTGGTTTTAAAGACATAAAATTTTAATGAGAATTTTTTCTTTTTCGAGCAATAATATTTAAAGATTCAACCGCTAAAGTAAAAAATAGCGAAAAATATAAATAGTTTTTTGAAATTTTTAAGTGCAAACCATCAGAAACCAAAATAATACCAATCATAAAAATAAATGCTAAAGCAACAATTTTTAAAGACGGATAATTTGCCAAAAAATAGCTGATTTTCTCGGAAGCCAAAAACATTACGATCATTGAAACTACAACTGCTCCAACAATTATTGGTATGTTGTTAGTCATGCCAACTGCGGTAATGATAGAATCAAATGAAAATACAAAATCAATTAAAGTAATTTGAGCAATTGCCGAAAATAAACCATGAGCAACTTTTATTTCTTTTGGTTTATGTTCTTTACATGCAACATCGGAATATATTTCGAGACCACTTTTGCCAATTAAAAACATTCCACCTAAAATTAACAATAAACTTTTAAAAGAAAAAGGGAGTTCAGCAATAAAAAATAAAGGCTCGGTGAGAGTCATGACCCAAGATAAAGTAAAGAGCATAATAACTCTAATTACAAAAGCCAAAATCAAGCCAAAAGCTCGAGCAGATTTACGATATTGATTTGGCAATTTACTTACTACCAAGGCAATAAAAATAAGATTATCGATGCCTAAAATAATTTCTAAAAAAGATAAAGTAATAAAACTAAAAATTAAATCGTGACTCATATTAAAAAGTAATAATTTTTTGTGTGTAAAAAAAGTTTAACAAAGGCTGAATATTTAAGCCTAAAACAGCATAATAATTACCATTTACTCGGCTAAATAAGTATTTGCCAAGAGATTCGTATTTATAACTACCGGCACAACCAACAGGATCATCGGCTTCAACATATTTTTTCAGACTTGCTAGCGATAATTTTTGCATAGTTAAACTCACTTTGGCAGAATGTGAAAAAACTACTTTATTTTGATACACCACCACAAAAGCATTGTTTTGAGTGTGAGTTTTGCCAGATAAAGCATTAAGTTGCAAAACCGCCTCTTGCTGATTTTTTGCTTTGTTTAAAAAAGAATCGCCCAAAGCACAAACTTGATCGGCTCCAATTATATAGCAAGCTTGATGTTGTTTAGCAACAGACATTGCCTTGGCTTTAGCAAGCTCTAGGGCAAGTTTAAGTGGGCAGCTAAGAGTGAGTTGTTTTTTTAATTTATCTTCGTCAAGTTGCGGTGCAATAGCTAAAAAAGGAAGATGAACCGATTGCAAAATTTGTTGTCGAGCTTGAGAGGTTGATGCTAAAATAATCTTGTGGTGAGCGGTAATAAGCATAAACTATTTTTTAACCATATTGAAAAATCGAGCTTCGAGACTTTTATCAGTTTGAAACTGCCCTAAAAAAGTGCAAGTAACTGTAGAAGCTTCGGTTTTATGAACCCCTCGGGTGGTCATGCATTGATGAAAAGCATCAATCAGAACCGCTACACCTTTTGGTTTTAAAACATCATTTATTGTGTTTGCAATTTGTGCCGTCATGGTTTCTTGTGTTTGTAAGCGTTTAGCAAATATCTCAACCAAACGAGCAATTTTACTAATACCAACCACTTTTTCATTTGGCAAATATGCTACAAAAGCCTGCCCAATAATTGGCACCATATGATGTTCGCAATGAGACTCGACTCGAATATTATTAATAAGCACCAAATCGCTATAACCAGCAACTTCTTCGAATGTTTTGCCTAGAACCTTGACAGGATCTTGTGTGTAACCAGAAAAAAAATCGAGATAAGCATTTACTACTCTTTTTGGAGTTTCAATTAAACCTTCGCGGTTTGGATTATCTCCTGCCCAAGCTATGAGTGTTTTTACAGCTTCTTGAGCTTGTTGTGCAGTAGGTTTTGAGAAATTATTTAAATTTTTTGTCATTGTTTTTTAAGAAAATAAAATTAAAGTTTGCAATTAATTATGTTTGTTTTAAAATATTAAGAACAAATTTATACTAAACTAAATTTTACTTTAATAATATTCTTTTTGCAATTAAAAATATGAAAAAAACTTTCTATACCCTGTTTTTAATTTTTTGTGTGTTTTTTACAAAAAACACTTTTGCCAATAATAAAATAGCAATTCTTGATACCGATAAAATAATTCAAGAGTCTATAGCGGTGCTTGACATTCAAAAAAAAGTTGAAAAAAAGAAAATCGCCTACGAAACTGAAATTAACAAAAAACAAACCGCCCTTATGACGGAGCAAAAAAAACTCCAAGATAAGCAAGCCATTACTAGTCAAGATTCTTTACAAAAAGAGGTTAAAGCTTTCGAAGAAAAAGTTGATACTCTCAAAACTTTTGTCGATAAAAAACAAGAATCACTAAAAAATTCCTCACTTACCGCCATGGGCAAGGTTAACGATACCATGAAAGCAATTGTTGCCGATCTTTCTAAAGAAAAACAGCTCGATGTAATCATTCCATCTTCACAAGTAATTTATTTTCAAGAACACCTCGATATTACCTCTGAGGTTTTGGCAATACTTAACAAAAAAATCACTAAAGTTGAAATTAAATTCGAAAATTAATTTGCAATTAATCAATGATCAGCCAAAAATTAAACATATACTATGAAGGTCAGAACTATCAAGAAGGCAAGATAGACATAAAAGAACTAGCCCCTTCTTTGTTAGCTTTCGGCGAATTAATAGAAGAAGCCAATCAAATAATTAACAATCAAAAAACAGAAATCAAAACCTATATAACTGCCGATTTTGAAAAAAAATGTTTTAAATGCAGTTTATCACTAGAATCTAGCAACATATTACAATCGGCAAAAAATCTTTTTGGTTTTAAAGAAACATTAAGCATTCAAGAATTGCTTGAATTACTAGGTTTTATAGAAATTCCCAACTTTGGTGTGGTGAGTGGTGCGGCAATCACTTCTTATTCCGATACAAATATCACAAAAATCACTCAGGAGCACAAAAATTCCATATTGGCACCAGATGAAAATACCTACATACCACAAACCAATCAAGATCCAATAATAACCAATCTAACTATTCGAGTTGTCGATTTTTATGGAGATCAAAAATGGGTTTTTATGTATGCAGGAAAAACTCTAGAGCCACAAAAAGTTGAGTATTCTGATCAAATAAAAGAAAAGTTGCAAGAAATAAGTAAATATGTTCAATACAACTCAAAATTACCTGTAGAAATGATTATAAGTTACCAACAAGACCATAACGGCGAGGCTATTGAAGGCACTCAAAAATACAGAATTCAAAAAATTACAGGAGATTTAATTCAAGAAACTAAACCCTCTAATCTTTTTGATAACAATTTTTAATCTTTTACTATAAAAAACTATGTCTAATAATATTTTTCACGAAATAGAGCAAACTATCAAACAAAATAAAGTGGTTTTGTTCATGAAGGGCACCAAAGATTTTCCGCAATGCGGTTTTTCGGCTGTAGTTGTGCAGATTTTAAAAAATCTCAATGTTGATTTTGTTGATGTTAATGTTTTAACAAAACCCGATATTCGCCAAGGAATTAAAGATTTTTCTGATTGGCCAACTATTCCACAGCTTTATGTAAATGGCGAATTTATTGGCGGTTGCGATATTATTAAAGAAATGTTTCAATCACAAGAATTGCAACAATTATTAACAAAATAAATAATGTCAATTGAAATTCCGCTTAATATCAGCAACATCAGCAAAAAATTTAATAAAATGGTACTTGATAACATTAATTTCAATGTGCAACAAAATCAAATTTTTGGCTTTATTGGCTTAAATGGTCAGGGCAAAACTACACTTATTAAAATTATCCTCGATTTACTCGATCAAGATATGGGCGAAGTAACCATCTTTGGTAAATCTAGAGTTTTACCAGAGGCTCGTTTACCAGTTTGCTATTTGCCAGAAAAATTTCAGCCAGCCCTATATCAAACTGGTTTTGAGTTTTTAAATTTCGTGCTAAGTTTTTATCAAAAAAAAATTGATGAAGTTGAGGCTTATAAAATCTGCCAAAACCTTGATTTATCTTATCAAGTTTTACACGATAAAATTGCCAAATACTCCAAAGGCATGACGCAAAAATTAGGTTTATTAGCGGTATTTTTATCGGGTGCCAATCTGATTATTCTCGACGAACCTATGTCTGGTCTCGATCCTTTAGCTAGAATTTCTCTAAAAAAAGAGTTGCTAGATTACCGCAGTAAAAATAAAACTATCTTTTTTAGTTCGCATATCTTATCTGATATCGATGAAATATGTAATCAAATTGGAGTTTTACATAACAGTAAACTTCGTTATTTGGGCTCTCCTGCTAAATTTAAAGAATTACATCAAGTTTCTACACTTGATGCTGCTTTTTTAACCGAAATTAGTTTAAAATAATTTGCATGACTCACGATTTAAACTATTTACTCACTTTACCTGCTCAAGCAAAAAATAATAAAGTTTTATTGCATAGTTGTTGTGCTCCTTGTGCTGGCGATTTAATGGAGAGAATGCTTGCTTCAAATATTGATGTTACTATCTTTTTTTACAATCCAAATATTCATCCTAAAAAAGAATATTTAATACGTAAAGAAGAAAATATTAAATTTGCCAAAAAATTAAACATTAAATTTATCGATGCCGATTACGATGTGCAAAATTGGTTTACTCGAGCAAAAGGTTTAGAGCATTCACCAGAAAGAGGTGAACGATGCACTAAATGCTTTGATATGCGATTCGAAAGAACCGCTCTTTATGCTTATGAAAATGATTTTGAAATTTTTACCTCTTCTTTAGGTATTTCACGTTGGAAAAATATGGAGCAAATCAATAATTGCGGAGAGCGGGCAGCCAAAAACTACCCTAATCTTATCTACTGGACATACAACTGGCGAAAACACGGTGGAGCGAGCAGAATGTATGAAATAGCCAAACAAGAAGAATTTTATAAACAAGAATATTGCGGTTGTATTTATTCGCTACGCGATACTAATCAATGGCGAGTTGCAAACAACCGCCCCGAAATTAATATTGGCGAAGAATTTTATGCTATCACTAATAAACAAAACTCTCCACAATAATTATTAGAATTTTGCATCACTAATTTATTTTAATTTTTTTCTAGATTTCAAACAATTTTAAAGCATATTATCTCTGATTATTTTTAATAACAAGTTGCTTGCGTTAGCACAACTAAAATTATATTGTTGCTTGCGTTAGCACAACTAAAATTATATTGTTGCTTGCGTTAGCACAACTAAAATTATATTGTTGCTTGCGTTAGCACAACTAAAATTA
>CANEUR010000003.1 GCA_947441875.1 Rickettsiales bacterium
GCTTTGGCATTTCGCCGTTGCTTAGTCGATAATATTTTTTAGTGATTAAGTCAGCTATATCGGCTAAACGATGAGCAAATGAAATAATTTGAGCTAGAGATTGTTGCATTTATTTTTCAACCACAATGTTAATTGTTTTATTTTGGCTGTTTTTATGAGTAGTGATTTTTTGCTGATAACTTTTTATATAACATAGATCGTTTTTTGTAATATTTGGCTCATTGTTATCTTGGCAAAAATATATTTTACCTTGTAAAAGAAATTGCCGATCATCGCTAGCAAGATTGATTTGATTATTTTTTAGATCATTCCAATTAAAAAAAGCAACCAAATTAGCTTTATTATTGGCAGATACTTCTATGATACTTAAAAAACTTGGGGCCGAGTGATTTATTTTCCAGCCTTTTTTGGCAGAAATATTAATGTTAATTTTGGAATTAGCAGCAACCTGAATACTTGAAATATTTTGTAGATTTGGTAAATATTCAAGAAAACTTTCTTTGGGTAATTTAAGAGGTGGCACAATATTAAAAAGCTTAGAATCAAGAGAAGATCTGCTAATATTAACAATGCGATTGTTGGCAGAATCGGCAACATAAAAACTATCAATACCAAGCAAAACACTGTGCGGCTCGTCGAGTTGAGTGATGTTACCTAAGCTATCACCCTTATTTCTTTTAATAATTTCTTGCTCTTGATAATTAATCAAATCGAGCTTGATAATTGAATCGGCAAAAGTGTTGGCAACATAAATGCCAGTATCATCTATAGCAAAACCTCTAGGATTTTGCAATTTAGTAGAAACGACCTTAGAAATTAAATTAAATTGCTGATTTTTATCGATAGTATAAAATGTGGCATTGGCAGAATCTAATAAATAAAGCGTGTTGTTAAAAACATTCATAGCGGTAGGTTGTGATTTAGCCTCTTTTAATGCTGTATTAATTTTAGTGAGCGGTTTAATTGTTTGATCTAGTAAAGAATATGATAAAATTTGCGAACTGCCAGAGTTGCTAAAAATCAAGTTACTATTGTCTGGGAAAAAAGCTAGATCGATTGGCGAAAATAAAGAAACTTCGTTGGCTTTTTTTACTTCGTTAATTTCTTCGCCAACAAAACTATTGCCAGCTATTGTTTTTACCAAATTATTATTTAAATCAATAACTCGTAAAGCATGATTTCCAGTATCGGCAACAATAATTGTGTTATTGTTGCTGTTAAAAACAATGCCTTGCGGATTATTAAAAGCAGAATTCTGTAAATCTGCATCTTGTAAAGCCTTTTTGCCAGAACCTATTTTTGTGATAATGTCTCCTGACAAGGTAGTAATAATGATATTATTTTGAGCGGTATTGGCAATGATAAAAGCTGATATTTGTTTGTTATTAATAATGATTTTGTTAGTTTGAATAATTTTTGCAGGATAACTTAAAACATTAGTAATGAGATGATCTTGCATTAGTAAAATTGGCAATTTTTGTTGATTTAAACTAAAGCGATTTTTATGCAATAAATGTTTAGCATTTTGTAAAAGAATAGCAATTTCAGATAAGGTGGTAGCTTTGGCAATTTGTTTAGTATCTTGGTTAAACAAAAAGAGTATCGGAGTTTGTTGTATTTGAAAAATATTTGCTAAAATTTTTTGATGATCATTAATTACAGGATGAATAATATTATTTCGCACAAGAGCTTTGGTAAGAATTTTGTTTTCTTGTTGAGTATCAAATTTAGCACTATGAACACTTATTACTGCTAAGCCTGGATATTTTTCTTGCAGATCGTTTAGTTGATTAATGGTTTGTAAGCAAGAAAAACAGGCATAATGCCAAAAATTAAGTATCACAATTTTGTTTTGTAGATCTTGAATAGTGAGTGGCTTAGAAACATTAAGCCAATCGCTTTGTGATGACATTTTTTCTAGGTGATTAAGTGGCGACTCTTGTAGGTTTTTATTTTGTGAAATATTGATAAAAATACTAAAAATAATCCACATCATTGCAAAAACAGCGGTAATTAACAACAAAAATGATTTATCTTTACTACTTAATATCATGTTATTTTTTAGCAGAGTTGATTTTTTCTTGCAAAAGTTTATTAATTACTTGTGGATTTGCTTGCCCTTTGGTTTCTTTCATTATTTGCCCAATAAAAAAACCAAATAATTTTTGATCGCCTGCAACACATTTTGCAAAATTATCATGATTATTAGCAATAACTGTATCGATAATTTGTAACAATGCAGAAGAATCTGAAACTTGCTTTAAACCTTTTTCTTGCACAATTATAGATGCAGTTTGATTAGTTTGCAACATAATATCGAGCACATCTTTGGCTATTTTACCAGAAATTTCACCAGATTTAATTAAAGAAAGCAACTCTACCAAATGATTTGCTGGCAATTTTAGATTGCTAAAATCTATGTTTAATTTGTTCATTCTACCAAAAAGCTCTACGGTAAGCCACGAAACACACAGTTTTGGCTCGTGATATAAAATAAGCTGCTCAAAATATTGAGAAATTTCTTCTTCAGAAGTTAAAACTCCTGCATCATAATCGGAAATATGATATTGGTTGATGTATCGTTGTTTTTTCAACCAAGGAAGCTCTGGTAGATTTTGCTTAATTTCATCGATAGTTTTTTGCTCTAGCACTAATTTTGGCAGATCGGGATCGGGAAAATAACGATAATCCATAGCATCTTCTTTGCTTCTTAAAGCTCTAGTTTCACCGTTTATGGTATCAAATAAACGAGTTTCTTGTTTAATTTGCTGACCTGATTCAATTAACTGAACTTGTCTTTTTGCCTCAAATTCAATAGCCCTAGCGATATTTCTCATTGAGTTAAGATTTTTAATTTCGCAACGAGTTCCTAAAGTAGTAGCACCAACAACTCTTACAGAAACATTAGCATCGCAGCGAAGGTTGCCCTTTTCCATATCGGCATCGGAGGTTTTTAAGCAACGAAGTAGCGAACGTATGGTTTTAACATATTCTGATGCTTCTTGCGGAGAGCTTAGATGAGGTTTGGAGACTATTTCCATTAGAGCAACCCCTGATCGGTTTAAATCTATTAACGATAATTGCGGATGCTGATCGTGTATTGATTTGCCAGCATCTTGTTCGAGATGAATTCTTTCTATGCCAATAGTTTTTTTAATTAGTTCTTTTTGTTGATTTTCAAAAGTTATTTCAATTTCACCCTCACCTACTATTGGGTGTAGATATTGCGATATTTGATAACCTTGCGGTAAATCTGGATAGAAATAATTTTTACGATCAAATACCGATACTAGATTAATTTGTGCCCCAATGCCCAAACCAGTTTTTACTGTTTGATAAACAGCTTCGGCATTAATGGTAGGGAGCATTCCTGGAAAGGCAACATCAACAAATGAAACTTGCGAATTTGGATTAGCTCCAAAAGCAGTAGCAGATCGTGAAAAAAGTTTAGATTGAGTAGCAATTTGAGCATGTATTTCACAGCCTATAACTACTTCGTAAATATTATTTTTTCCTTGTATTTGATACATAAATTAGCGATTTTTGAAAAATAAATTGAAAAACCCAGAAATAGGGTTTGGTTTAGTATTTTTTGATTGATGATGTTTTTTTCTTTTTTTATCGTAACGATCATTTCGCTCCGATTTTTCATATCGACTATCAGAGCGAGTATCGGAGCGACCATCGGAACGATTTTTTTGTTGACGATTTTGAAAAATATTTTCTGAATCATGGGCTGATTCGCATTCTTGATCGTTGGTATTAAAATCTTGCAAGTAAGATTGCTCGATATGCAGTTGATTTACTTTACCAGTGGCTATTTTCATATCGAATTCTTTTTTTTCATCTTCGGAAAGATTTTTTCTTTTTTTAATACTAAAACCATTTACACCATTTTCTTCGTTTGGATGAAAAAAGATATAAATATTATAATTTTTTTCGGTAAGGGCAATTTCGGTTTTTTTGTAGTTTGTAATGTGAGCTATAGTTTTAGCATCGGTATAAACATAAATAACACCAGCTTGCTTATCTGCGCAAGCGTGACGTACCGCTCTTAAAATAGTTACAACTAATATTTCAACCGATCTAACAAAACCAGTTCCACCACAATGATTACAAGGGGTAGTGATTGTTTCAAAAAAACTTGAGCCTAATCGTTGACGCGACATTTCAAGCAATCCAAAAACACTTATTCTGCCCATCTGAATTCGGGCTCGATCGTGCTGGAGCTCGTCTCTTAATGATCTTTCAATATTTCTTCTGTGTCTTTGATCAGACATATCAATAAAATCGATAACAATCAAGCCCGCTAAATCTCGCAATCTGAGTTGCTTGGCTATTTCTTTTACTGCTTCTAAGTTAGTATTGTAAGCAGTTTCTTCGATGCCAGCTTCTTTGGTTGATCGACCAGAGTTAACATCGATAGCCACCAAAGCCTCGGTGTGATCAATAACAATTGAACCTCCCGATGGTAGATCGATTCTTTTTTCATAAAGAGCCGATATTTGTTGTTCGATACGATATTTATTAAAAATTGGCAAACGATCTGTGTGTAACTTAATGTTATGTTGACTATGTGGCATAGTTAACTTAACAAAATCGAGTACGGTTTGATAAGCTTCTTCGCCCTCTACAATTACTTCGGCAATTTGTTCGTTATAAATATCGCGTATGCATCTTCTGATGATGTCGTCTTCGGCGTGTATAAAAGCAGGAGCAGAAGATGATGATGCAGAATCTTGAATGCTTTGCCATAATCTGTTTAGATATTCGCAGTCTCTTTTTATATCTTCTGGTTTTTTACCAACTCCTGCGGTTCGGATAATTAAAGAACGATCAAGAGACAGTGCAATATCGTTTAAAATAGCCCTTAGTATTTTTTTATCGCGAAAATTATCGATTTTTTTTGATACCCCACCTTTATTTGGTGTGTTTGCCATTAAAACACAATATTTACCAGCAATTGAAATGTAGGTGGTCATAGAGGCGCCTTTACTACCTCTTTCTTCTTTGACGGCTTGCACTAAAATTAACTGCCCAGTTTTTATAACATCTTGTAGTTGATATTTTTTATAAATATTGTAAATGTTTGATTTATGACTTTCTTTATTTTCTGCCGTTTCTTCTTCAAGAGAGTAAGAACCAGTAGCTATTGCAGAATTTTCAGAAAAACTATCTTGATCATCGCGTTGTTGATGGTGATACGAAGTTGGCTGGATATCGTCTTCTTCTGGCTTATTATTTGATGGAGCAATAAATTCGAGAATTTTTTGTTTTTCGGAGTCGGATATTTGAAAATATTGCGGATGAATATCAGAAAATGGCAAAAAACCATGACGATCGGAGCCGTAATCAACAAAACATGCTTGTAGCGATTGCTCAACTCTAACCACCCTAGCAAGATAAATATTGCCTTTGATTTGCTTAATAGAATAGGCAGATCTATCAAAATCGAGTAATTTAGAGTTTTGATTAAGAACCGCAATTCTGGTTTCTTCTCGATGAGCGGCATCGATGATGATACTGTTGTTTGACATAACTAAATAATGAATATAAATAAAACATTAATAATAATACAATCTAACGATCTTTCGCATAATTGTTTAGTAAAAGCGATATTTTTATATGATGCAAAAAGCAAATTGGCAATTTTGGTTTATAATGCCGTAAAATAACAATACTAATTTTTAATATAACATTTATGCTTCATCTTTTTGGTCTAGAAATTTAAGTAAAAAAACCTTTTGGTATAACATTTTGTGCTAGGTAAGAAATTGTATTGAGTATAAAAAAAATCTCTTTTAAAGATAGATTGAAATAGATTTATTATTAATTTATGTTTTATTTTTTGGTTTAAAGAATAATAAAAAAATAATGGGCATTTTCAATTTCAAGCTCGTTTTGTAAATAATATTAAGAAAACTTGAAATGAAAAAATTTCATAAAGTAAAGAATATTATGATACAATAAAATATAATTTCAACATAAAAAATTATTTAAATATCTTTTTTGATTTTTTGCAATTCTCTTATTTTGATATATTTAGTAAAGCGAGAAAAAGCAAACAATAAACTATAAATTATACCATCTAAACCATAAATAAAGTATCTCCTAATAATAAAAGCCTTAAAAAAACTAGCAAAAGGAGTAAAAAAAATTTTCAAAACAGAGATTTTTTTATTGTTTTGCACAGCATCAAGCGCTTGCATTTGCGAGTAAGAATTAATTTTTTCAATCCAATGATGAAAAGAGCGAAAAGACTGGTGATATACAATGTTTGTTAATTGCAAAACTTGTTTATTGTTATTTTTTAAAATTACCGAATCATGCACAGAGCTATTGCGAAAGCCTGCATAATCAATATTATATAATCGCAACTGATTATAATAATAAGCAAATTTTTTGGGCTTTACTTCAAAACGAAATTTGTTAACAATTTTTATATAAAAACCAGCTATGTTATTATTAATTGACTTGCTAAAAATATTTTTTATTTCATTAACTAATTCATCAGATAATTCTTCATCGGCATCAAGATTAAGAAGCCATTTATTGTTGCATTGTTTTTGAGCAAAAATTTTCTGCTCTCCATAACCATTCCAGTGTTTAAGAATAACTTTTGCCCCAAGATTTGTAGCAATTAAACTGGTTTCATCAGAACTATAAGAATCAACAACAATAATTTCGTTAGCAATACTTTTTACAGAGTTTATGGTTTTAGCAATTCTATCTGCTTCGTTTTTAGCTATGATAAAAACTGAAATGGGCAACATTTTGAAAAAATTAAAATTAATAAATATGAAGTTATTTTATTATTTAAAGATGGAAATTGGTATTAAGTGATGCAACATTTCCTTTAAGGTAAAAAATTGGTACAAATAGAATAATTGATAATATTTTAAAATGCAAAGCGACTTTTTAAAAATAATCTATTGAAAACAAAAATTAATTGTTGAAAATAATATATTCATTTCGCTATAATATTATTTTTGATTATATATTGTTGCATTTTTAATATTCTAATTTAAAATACTTATGAAAAAAAGCAAAAAAAGGTTTATTATTTTATCTGTGGCGATAATTTTTTTATTATTGAATATTGTAGGAGTTGCCTATTATTTTTATAAAACTTCTTTAGCTAAAAAAAATAACACAGATCTACAAATTAACTATCATCAAGAAGAATCTTCTGCAATATCGCAAAGCAACAATAAAATCGCCGATTCTAAGTTACAAATCAAACATATTGAAAAAGACAATGATAACGATGCCACAAACCATAAAGCATCTAGTAGCCCCCTTGTTAAAATACAGGCAGACGATTTTTATCTTGGCGATAAAAATGCACCAATAGTATTTATTGAATATGCCTCTTTATCTTGTCCGCATTGTGCCGAATTTACTAAAGAGTCTTTTTTAAAATTAAAAGAAAATTACATAGATCAAGGCAAAATGGTTTTTTCTTTTAGAAGTTTTCCATTAAATAATCAAGCCTTGATGTCTTCTGTGGTGGCAGAATGCTATGCAAATCAACACGAAAATAAACATCAAAAATATTTTGATATAATAAAAATATTATTCAGAACTCAAGAAGAGTGGGCATTCGACAAAAACTTTGCCGATAAACTAAAAGCAATTTTAAAACTTGATGGTTTAAGTGCGGCAAAATTTGATGAATGCACAAAAAATAACAAATTAATCGAAAAAAATCTTAAAACGCGTATAGATGCAATTGAACAGTTATCTTTAAAATCAACTCCTACTTTTTTTATTAATGGCAAAATTGTCGAGGGCTTCGTGGAGTATGCTTCTTTAAAAAAAATAATCGACCAAATTGCCAGCGATACCAGTAAATAATCAATGTCTAATCATCATCTTGTTAACAATTTTAGCATAGCATCTTCGAAAAACACTAGGTTTCTTAAATATCTCACAGAAATACATAAGTTTCCAATTCTTACTCAAGAAGAAGAAATTAAATACGCTAATCAATTTGTTAACAATCCCGATAGCCAAGAAGGTAAAGAAGCTGCCAAAATTTTATTACAAAGCCACTTGAGGTTAGTGGTAAAAATTGCCAACAAATTTAAAAACTATGGTATACCAGTTGCCGATTTAGTTTCAGAAGGCAATATTGGCTTAATTCAAGCTTTAAAAAAATTTGCACCAGACAAAGGCTTTCGATTTTCAACTTATGCCATGTGGTGGATTAGAGCTTTGATTCAAGAATATATTTTAAAATCTTGGTCTTTGGTAAAAATTGGCACAACACTTGCTCAAAAAAAATTGTTTTTTAATTTGCATAAAATTAAAAAAAAACTAGGCTACAATAACACTAATTCTTTATCTCATAATCAAGCCTCTGAAATATCCAATGTGTTGGGAGTTTCTAATAAAGAGGTTCTAGAAATGGATTCTCGCTTATCACAATCCGATTCTTCTTTAAACAACTCTTTTAAAAACAACGAAGAAACTTCAGAAATAATAGAGCTAGTTGTTGATAACTCGCCAAATCAAGAACATATATTTGCCGAAAAACAACATATGCAAAAACAAAAAACCTTATTTCAGCAAGCTTTTTCAACACTAAACACAAGAGAGCAAGAAATATTATGCAAAAGACAAATACTTGAAAACACCTATACCCTAGATCAACTAAGCAAACAATACAATGTTTCTGGCGAAAGAATCAGACAAATCGAAGAAATAGCTATTAAAAAAATAAAAAATCACATCGCTAAATTATTAACAAACACCAGTTCTTAAATTATAATGTTTACAGGCATCATAACACATCAAGCCGAAGTTTATTCTTTAGAACAATCGCCCAACGCCGATTTACTTTTGGTTTTAAAACTAGATTCCGCCATAAATCATCAACTAAACATTGGCTGTTCAATTGCTTGCAATGGCATTTGCCTCACTCTTATTAAAATACACAAACTGGCACAATCTAGCCTACTATCTTTTCAAGCATCCCCAGAAACAATTGCCAAAACCACCATAGCCAATTGGCAACCAAAACAACTCATTAACCTAGAATTTTCATTAAAATTAGGCGATGAGCTTGGCGGGCATTTAGTACTTGGTCATGTCGATACCACAACCGAAATTTTTACTATTTCACCACAAAACGAATCTTGGCTATTTATTTTTAAAAAACCAATTAATCAAGCAAATTTAATTGCCAAAAAAGGCTCTATTGCAATTAACGGTGTTTCTCTTACCGTAAATGATGTTGATGATTTTTATTTTAGTGTTAACATTATTCAACATACTTTTTTTCATACTAATTTTCAATTTCTACAAGCAAAAAACCAAGTAAACATCGAATTCGATCCCTTAGCTCGCTATATCGCAAATTATTTGCAAAATCAAAATTTATTGTATGAAAAAAAACATTAATTTATCTACCATCCCAGAAATAATAGAAGAGGCAAAAAATGGCAACATGTTTATTTTAATAGACGATGAAAACAGAGAAAATGAAGGCGATTTAGTTATTCCAGCTCAAAAATGCAATCCCTCTCATATTAATTTTATGGCAACCTTTGGAAGAGGCTTGATTTGTCTTGCCCTTACACAAAACAGAATCAATCAGCTAGACTTACCATTAATGTCAAGCAATAATCAATCAAAAAATAAAACTGCTTTTACAATTTCTATTGAAGCAAAAGAAGGCATTAGCACTGGCATTTCTGCTTATGATAGGGCAAAAACAATAGAAGTTGCTATCAATCCAGCCCTTGACAAAAAAAACCTAGTGTCTCCGGGGCATATTTTTCCGTTGCAAGCAGAAAAAGGTGGAGTTTTAGTAAGAGCTGGCCATACCGAAGCCTCTGTTGATTTGGCAATATTGGCAAATCTTAATCCATCTGCGGTTATTTGCGAAATTATGAATAACGATGGCACCATGGCAAGATTACCACAATTATTAAAATTTGCCACTAAACATAAATTAAAAATCGCTACTATTGCCGATTTAATTGAATACCGCAGAAAAAATGAAAAACTGATAGAGCTAGTGGCAACTTACGAATTTAATCATAGCATTGGCGGTAAGTTTATGGCAAAAATTTATCGAAACTCTCTAGATGGTATAGAGCATATTGCTTTTGTCAAGGGCGATATTACTAAAAACAAGTCAACCTTGGTAAGAATGCATCATCTTAATATTGTCAACGATTGTTTTAATTGGGCAGATAATCCAAAAAATAATAGTCTCAATAAGGCTTTTAAAAAAATTGCCAAAGCTAATAGCGGGGTTGTGGTTGTTGTAAGGCAACCTACCGAATCTATTTCTGATTTTTTTGATTTAACAAAATCAACAAATAGTTCAGCAAATATTCTGCGAAATTATGGTATAGGAGCACAAATTTTAGCCGATCTAAAAATTAAAGACTTAATCTTGCTTTCTAATCACAAACAATCAGTAGTTGGTTTAGAAGGTTATGAAATAAAAATTTCTGGTTATCGTAAATTATACTGATAAAAATTACATTGTTATTTGCAAAAATTTTATCACAACATCCTCTTTACAAAATTATTAAAAAAATAACTTGCATTTTAAAAAACATCTTTTAACATTGATATTTATTTACAAAAAATTATAAATTCTAATTTTATAATTTTACTTCAACTATGTTAATTGAAAACACAAAAAAAATGCAACACTCTTTATACGAAACGGTTTTTATTACTCGCCAAGATCTTTCAACAGATGATATAGAAGCATTAATTGGAAAATTATCAAAAATTATTACCGATGAAAAAGGAAAAATATCTTATGAATACTGGGGTCTTCGCACTTTAGCCTTTCCAATTAAAAAAAATAATAAAGGTCATTATATACTTCTTAAAATAACCTCAACAAAACAATCTGTTATTGAGTTAAAAAGAATAATGAGCTACAATGAAAATGTAATTCGTTCTATTACTTTTGTTGTTAATTCTCACTCTAAAGAATCTTCTTTATGTGTCAATATCAAAGATCCTAATGCTAAAAAAGAGAAAAAAGAAGAAAATAGCAATCTCGATCTTATCTTATCTCAAATTCAATTCGAGGCTTAAACCATGACTACCAACAACAATACAGTTCGCAATATCAATACCCATGAAAATGAAGATACTTTTTTAAGAGTATCTTTGGTTAATCAAAGTGTATTTATCAGAAAGAAAAAAACTTGTCCACTAAAAAACTATCCTCTGTCTGAAATTAATTATAAAAACTTAAAATTACTTAATAAGTTTCTATCTGAAAGAGGCAAAATTATTCCAAGTCGCATTACTAATGTTGATCTTAAAAAACAAAGAGCTATTGCCAAAGCTATAAAACAAGCAAGAAAATTAGCTTTGATTTCGCCAATTAAAAAAGATCTAAACTCTAATTAATTATTCACTATGAAAGTTATTCTTACCGCCAGCTCTAAGTTAGGCAAAATTGGCGATGTTATTGTTGTTAAAAACGGCTATGCTAAAAATTTTCTTATTCCAAATAAAAAAGCTATTTGCCTTAACAAAGAAAATCAAAAAGCATTTGATACTCAAAAACATTTCTACGAACAGCAAAATGCTAGCTCTATTGATTTAGCAAATTCTATCAAAGCTATTTTAGAACAAAAAAATATCATCATCATCGAAAATGCCTCTGATGATGGTCATTTATATGGCTCGGTCAACTCTACCTTAATTGCCAAAAAAATCAACGAAATTATCTCTAGCAACAAAGTAGAAAGAAATAATATTGTTTTGCAAAAACCAATTAAAGAAATAGGTCTTTATCAAATAAATCTCAACCTTCATCCAGCTGTTGAAATTTTAGCAAAAGTAGTTGTTTCAAGAAGCGAATCTGAAATTTCTTCTATCTTAGCCACAGCATCATAAAATGATTATTTTTCCTGCTATTGATATTAAAAACTCGCAGTGTGTAAGATTGGTTAAAGGAGACATGTCTACCTCAACTATTTTTAATAATTCTCCAATAGAACAGGCTATTTATTTTGAAAAATCTGGTTTTAAATTTTTGCATGTGGTTGATCTTGATGGAGCAGTTTTTGGTCAATCTATTAATTTTTCTATTATAAAATCAATAATTTCTTCTGTTAAAATTCCTGTACAGGTTGGTGGCGGCATTAGCTCACTAAATGATATTGAAAAATTTTTAGAAATCGGTGCCAATAAAATTATATTAGGCACAGTAGCAACAAAAGATCCTCTATTAGTTATTGAAGCTTGTAAAAAATTTCCAGGAAAAATTATTGTTGGTATTGATGCAGTTAATGGCTTTGTAGCAACCGATGGCTGGGTTAAAAGTAGCAAAATAAAAGATATCGAATTAGCTAAAAAATTCGAGTATTGTGGAGTATCTGCAATTATTTATACAAACATTGAAAGAGACGGCACTTTAAGTGGTCCAGATTACATCTCAACCCATAACATTGCAAAGAATCTACTTATTCCAGTAATTATGTCGGGCGGTATTTCTTCTTTACAAGATATTAAAGAAGCTCAAAAATATAAAAAAGACGGCATAATTGGAGTTATTGTAGGAAGAGCAATCTACGATAAAAAAATCACCGTCTCCGATTTGATTTCGCAGTTTGTAACATAAATCAATTTACTATTTTAAATTTTAATCATCTCATCTCTAGAGAATGGCATGTGATATAATACCAATTTGTGTCTTTAAATAATCAACACAACTGCATATTTATTAATTTTAAAACTAAATTTAAAATTAAAACTATTTTGTTACTTGATTATTTAAAGATAGGAATTGGTATAAATTGTGCTAGTTTTTTAATATCTTTTTTTTGATGTTGGGCATTAAAACTTATTCTTAGTCTTGCTTTATTTTTTTCTACGGTTGGAGGGCGAATTGCAGGTACTAAAAATCCTGCTGTAGCTAGTTTATTTGATAGTAGTAAAGCCTTTTTACTACTGCCTAGTAAAATTGGCACAATACAAGAGTTGTTGAATTGTTGTTGAGTGAGTTTGCAAAAATAATGAGCATTTTCTAGGGCTTTTTTAGCTAAATTACCTTTTTTAGCAAGTTTAAAAGCTTGACATACTCCAGCTAATATTGTAGGAGGTAAAGCGGTGGTATAAATGGCTGTTTTACTATAATTTGTTAAGTAAGATATAATCTGTTCTTTGCCTACCACATATCCGCCTAAGCCACCTAAACTTTTTGAGAAAGTGCCTAAATGTAAGCAATTACTTATTTGTGGCTTTTCGTTATAAAGACTGTGCGCATTATCAATAATTAATAAGCAGTTAAAATGATTAGCTAAATGTTGCAACTCTGTCAGATTTGGGCTGTCGCCATCCATCGAAAAAACACTTTCGGTAATAATTAAGCAATTGGCAAAATTATGGCAATGCTCTAAAAGTAGCTGTTTGCAATGATCTAAATTATTGTGAGCAAATCTTTTTAAAGTTGCTTGCGAAAGCTTTGCCCCTTCTAGTAGTGAGTTATGAATTAGTTTATCGGCAATAATTAAACTATTTTTATTTGCCAAGGCACTTATCACTCCCAAACAAGCCAAATAACCACTGCTAAAAATAAGAGCATCTTCTTGATTATAATGTTGGCATAGTTGTTTTTTTAAGCTTTCATAAAGACGATTTTTACCAACCACAAAGGTCGAAGATTTTGCTCCTAAACCATATTTTAAGAGGGCTTCTTGAGATTTTTTGATAACTTGCTGATGATTTGCCAAACCCAAATAATTGTTGCAAGCAAAAGAAATTAATTGTTTTTTGTTGTTAATAATATTATTTACACCAACAAATTGATAAGTTTTAGGTTTGCGCAACAAGTTTTGCTTTTTAAGTAACAAATTTTTTTGCTGATAAAAAGCGATATTTATCATTTAATTTCAAGAATTCCTTGGGCAGTTTTTTGATGAAAATCGCCGTAAAATTTGTATTGACCAGCTTTTTGTGCCGAAACAGGAATTTTAACGGTTTTACCTGCTCCAATTAGCTTTTCTTTTTTGAGATCGTCGCTTTCAAATTCTTCGATTGTTTTATCAAGGTTTTCAATGATTAAAACAAAAGAAGTATTGGCAGGGGCCACAACGATATTTGGTTCGAACTGATGATTTTTTATTTTAATATTAATTTGCAAATCAGTAGCGAAAGCACCGATATTAAGACTAAAAAATATAATTAAACAAGATAAAATTTTCATATTTTTATTCAATAACTTTAGGAACCGTGAAGTAGTTATATAAACCATTGGTATTGTTAAAAATATCGGCAACGGTATTTTCTTGGTTGATTTTATCTGGATAAAGGGTTAAAATAGCATTGTTTGTATTGGAAAGCGGTTCAACTGTGGCGGTATTTATGCTGCTTAACTGCTCAACCCAAGACAAAACTTGATTTACCTGCAAAGTGAAATTTTCGATTTCAGATTCGGTTACAGCTATTTTAGCTAAATTACACACTTTGGTAATTTGTTCTTTATTAACATTAGACATATGATACAACTAGATGCGGTAAAATTTAAAACTCAACTACCAACAAAAGCTAAAATTATAGCTCTTGATTTAGGTAGAAAAAAAATTGGCATTGCCACCACCGATGCCGATAGAATATTTGCAATACCTAAAACCATTATTGCTCGCAAAAGCAACATAATTGATTTTAACAAAATAATTTCAATTATGCAAGAAAATAATATTGTTGCTGTAATTTGTGGCTTACCGCTAATGCCAAATGGCGATTATGGCGAAATGGCTAATTTTGCTGTGCGATTTGCCACGCATTTTGAAAATTATTATACACAGCAAACTAAACTAAAGATTGATATTTTAATGTTTGATGAAAGGCTTTCAAGCTTTTCTGCTCGAAATATAGTAGGAAAAAAATCTCAAGAATACGATGACATTTCGGCAAGCTTGATTTTACAACATTTTTTAACAGAGTATTAAGCCACAAAACATTTTTAAGAAATTAAACAACAAGAAAAACTTTGGTGCCTCTGGTCAGACTCGAACTGACACATCTGCAATTAGATAATAGATTTTGAGTCTATCGCGTCTACCAATTTCACCACAGAGGCATATCAAGATTTTTATCAAGAATAATTTTAGGGACTGTTGCATCACTAATTTATTTTAATGCACCAAATGTATTATTGTAATTATTTCTAAAAATAAAATCAATAACTATTTAAATATTTTTTGATTTTACAGCATTTAATTTTAAAGAACTTGGGCATAGATTTTGCAATATACATTGTAAACAATTTGGCTTAACTGCCTTGCAGATATATCGACCATGTAAAACCAGCCAATGATGGGCAAAAAGATGCCATTTTTTATCAATAACTTTTGGCAACTTCTCTTCTGTTTGTTTAACATTTTTGCTCTGCACCAAACCAAGCCTATTACTTACCCGAAAAACATGGGTATCAACAGCAATGGTTGGCTGCTGAAATAAAGAATTTAACAGAACTTTTGCCGATTTACTGCCAATTCCAGGCAATAAAACTAAATCATCATAATTATTTGGCAACTCGCCTTGATGCTTTTCTATTAGCACAGCACATAATGCCATAATATTTTTTGCTTTACTATTAAATAAACCAATGCTTGCAATATATTTTTTTAAATTTTCCAAACCCAAGGCAAGCATTTTATCAGGATTATCAGCTACAACAAATAGTTGTTTGGTAGCTTTATTTACTCCAACATCGGTACTTTGAGCAGAAAGTAAAACAGCAATTGCCAGTGTAAAATGATTATGATAATTTAATTCGATTTTTGGAGATGGTTTTTGCACTTGTAAAGCTGCAAAAATTGCATTGATTCTGTGTTTTTTTTGCATAAGACAATAAAAAATGACTTTTGCTCTGCAAAATTATTAACATGGGACTAATGCAAGAGGCTTATTAAAAACCTCTTGCCTTGAAAATAACTTTGTTTATAATCCATCGGCATTGTTAGCAAGATATTCAGCAACTCCGTTTGCATCGGCTTTCATGCCTTTTTTACCCTTGCTCCAACCAGCAGGACAAACTTCGCCATGCTCTTGGAAAAATTTAAGAGCATCTATCATGCGTAAAGTTTCATCGACATTTCGACCTAAAGGCAAATCGTTTACTAATTGATGCCTTACTATTCCTTGTTGATCGATTAAGAAAGTGCCTCTTAAAGCTACCGCATCACCAGTTAAAACATCGTAGTCTTTGGCTATTTTTTTGGTAAGATCAGAAACTAAAGGATATTGAATATTGCCAATACCACCTTTTTTTACTTCGGTGTTTTTCCAAGCCAAGTGGGTGTATTTTGAATCAACTGAAACACCAATAATTTCGGCACCTCTATCTTTAAAATCTTTTACTCTATTAGTAAAAGCGATAATTTCTGATGGGCAAACAAAAGTAAAATCGAGAGGGTAAAAAAATAAAATACCAATTCTACCTTTGATGTAGGTGTGTAAATTAAATGTTTCGTTTATTTCATTGTTTGGCATTACTGCAGAAGCAGTAAAATCTGGAGCCATTTTACCTACCAATACTGACATATTGTAAAGAATTTGAATTAATAGAATAATGAGACTGTTACATCACTAATTTATTTTAATTTTTTGCTATGTTTTCATGTTAAGAGATTTTACCTATTTTTA
>CANEUR010000004.1 GCA_947441875.1 Rickettsiales bacterium
ATAGACAGCAATGGCAGCGGCGACTGCTAAGGTTAAAGTAGCAGGAATACCTAATCCTAATCCTAATCCTAATGCTAATCTTCCATTTTCATTGTTATTGGGCGAAGGTTGTGGATCGGAACCATTGCCTGGTATAAAAACTGCCGTCTCTCCAGTGGTAGCGTTTTCGACTAGGTATGTGGTGGTTTTGTTATCATTAGTAGCTGTTTGAGTTACATTGAATTTTTGTGCTTGCTCTGTAGTTTGTTGGCTTTGCCCACTTGATGTTGTTGGCAGTGGCGAGAATGTTACTGTGCTGGTTGTTGATGTGCCGGTTGCTGATTGTGCTTCACTTGTTGATGCGTTATGAGGCACTCCTGTTGTTGAGACAAAAACGGTTTGGCCTGGTGTATAAGCATATGTTGTTGGTGCTGGTGTTGTTGGTGCTACTGATGTTGTTGTTATTTCTTTTGTTGTAGGATTTATGCTGGTTGTTGAGCCATCTGCATGAGTTGTGGTTATAGTGCCATTATCACTATATCTAATAGAAGTAGAAGCAGTGGGAACGATTGTAGTTGTTCCATCTGAAAGAGTTATAGTTGTTGTTTGAGTATTATGATCAACCGAAACCGTTGTTGTGCCTGATGAAGTGGTTGTTGTATAAGTTGTTGATCCATCACTTGTTGTAGATGTTACTGTTGTTGAGTCAGCAGGAGGTGTAAAAGTTGTTGTTGTTCCTGATGAAGTGGTTGTGGTATAAGTTGTTTGCGAAGCCCCTGGTGTGGCGGTATTATTTAAAGTATTAGCAAAATCATTTAATACTAGCTCTGAAGCGCCTAATTGTTTCCAAGTTGTCTGATTATTTTTAATATCGTCCGATAAAATCTTACAGTATTCTTTAATCTTTATGTCATCAGAATATTGTCCTAATAAATCTTGAAAATGTAATATAGCATTACTTATATCACCAAATAAATTTAAACAATCACGAGTATCTTGTGCGGTTGGATTATTGCCTGCAAGTACTTGCGTAATAAGATAATCGGTACAAAGAGTTTCTAATCGTCTTTGCGTTTCTGGATCACCCAATACCTGCTTAACTGTTTGTTCTAGAGTTATATAAGATACAGATAATGGAGAAGATACAGATAATGGAGATAAGAAACGATTTGGTTGAGTTAATGCACCACGGCTAATTAGATCTATTGGCAACCCTTCAGGAGAAGAAGGTTGTGAATTATAATATAATGCACCTGCTACAGCGAAAATAAGGTATTTTGTAAATTTCATAAAAATTTATAAATTAAGTTTAATTAAATATTTATATTATCATTATTTATTTTAAATGTCAATATTTATATTATCATTATTTATTTTAATTGTCAATAACTTTTTAGAAAGAGCCGCCAGATTTAATTTGTAAAAACGGCAAAGACTCTTTAAAAGATGCACATGATGAAGAAAATAATCTTTTTGCAGTTTTATTTACATTTGTATCTAAACAATAATTTATATTGTTGCCACTAGATGTTGAGCAATTTAAGGGCTGTAATGTTTTTTTGTTTACACCATCATAAAATAAATTAGGTATTATAGTAATTGGAGTGCCATATTCTTTATAATTTATAATATTTAATCCATTAATGATAGCAAGTTGCCTTGCAGTTAAACCATGTTTATGGTAACCAATTGCTAAATTAGTTAAATTACCTTTGCTATCGACAACATTTTGTTTTGATAAGTCATTGGTCGTGGCAGAGCACATTAAAAAACAATCATATTTAGCGGCAAAATTACGGCGAGCTAATTTAGAAGGACTATTAGGAACCGTAACTCCTGGGAAAGCTTGAAATGCCGTTAAAGAATCATTGGAAGAAAAATTTGCAATACTATTTTCTGCCAACATCGAATACCCAGAATTGCAAGAACATAGTTTTTCCTTAAATGGAATATCTGCAATACCTTTTCTTAAAACACAATCATTATCCGTACTTTTCAACTTAGCAAGTTTTGTGTCTATAAAAGGCATGCTATTTTTGCTGGCATTATTAAGGCATATAGTATCGGCAAGAACTTCTGAAAAATCCTGATCTACATAATAAAGTTTATTGTTATCAACTAAATTACCTGGACCAACCACATCTAGCGCCATTTTACAACCCTTCACACACTTGTTTTGATTGTTTTGCACATAATAATTAGCAGCATCGCACTGGCAAGATTTAGAATCTGTGTTCCAAATAGCTCCAGTGGCACATGATGGAGTAGAATTTACTTGATAAACATAATCTGTGCCACATTTTAATTCTAAAAAAGAACTCGGAGATTTGGATATTTTTAGGGAAGTAAATAAAGCATCATAATTAGCAGGATAAAGTTTTACAACTTGTTGAAAAAACTGCAGACCAACATCATAATTTGCACCATCGGATGTTGTAAAGGTTTTGCAAACTCTTTCGCATTTTTGGCTAGTGGGTGTGTAATCAATTCCGCCAGAAAAACACTGAAAGGTTATTTTGGTATCGCTTTGGATATTTATGCTTACATCATTATTTTTGTAATAAAGATTTTTATCAGACTTGTTATAAGAACTGCAATCTACTGTTTTTGTAGCGCCAGATAAAATATCAAAATATCGATCTTCATTTATTGCAATTGTTTGATCTTGTTGATATTGTTTTGAAATTGCCGAAGTTATATGACAATTAGATAGTTGAACCGCTGGTATTGCATTGTTTTGAGCATTATTTTGCTTTTCGTTGCCATTTTTTATTGTATTAAGATAAGCAATACTTAAAGGTTCTTCTGGTTGACTAAAAACATAGTATTGATATGGTTTATCAGGTAATGTTTGATGAGCTAAAAACAAATAAAATTTATTATTACTATCAATAGCATCTTCTTGATTAAGACCAAGAGCTGCATAGGGAACAAAGCCCAAGTTATTTTTATCAGTATCATAAAGACCATTAGTAATATTATGCACCACAGAGTTCAATCCACATATAGAATCTTCACTGGAGCCATCTTCGTTGCAAGATTTATGAACAAGAATTCCATTAATATCGAGCTTGTCTGGCTGGGAAATTTCTTTTAAAAGATAAGAATTGACTTTATCGAGTATTTTTTGCTTTTCAAGGTTATCGGCAACAAAATTTTTATGCTTATTTTGAGCAGAAGAAACCGCTAAGAAACCAATAATCATTACCGAAAAAATTGTAATCCAGATAGCAAAATCGATAAGACTAAAACCTGATTTTTGATATTTTTTAGCAGAATAATTTTTCATTTTTTTAATTAATTTATTTTTTTGGCAGTGTATTTTAATTTTAATAAAAATAAAATGCAAGATATTTTTAAAATATTCTTAAAAAATAAAACTATAATTAACCCAAGTTTATATAAGATGAGAAATAGCGTTATTTCATACATAAAATATTATAAAAAATGATAAAATTTTACTTTATTTTTTATTTTAGTATTTTAAACTTTATTTAAAATACGATTTTAATTGTTATTTTATAATAAATCAATAACTTATTTCACCATGTTTAACACTCATTCTTTTTCTGCTTTTTTTACTTTTTTAGGCAAAAATTTTTTTAAAATTTATTTTACTCTATTTTTAATTGCCTTGTTTTTGTTCTTTTTACTAGGTTCCGAGCCATTTGGCATCTTGATTTCTGTTAAATTATTAATGATAATTTTTGCTCCAATTATCGGTTTATTTTTTGCAATAAAACATACTTTACCTTTTGAAATAAATATTTTTTTTGATTATTTGTTAATTATTGTAGTTGCTTTGCCAATACTTTTTCTTGATAAATTTACTAATTTTCTTGGTAGAAAATTCAAAAAACTTTGGCAAATAAAGTAAAATACAATTTGGGATACAACATTCCTTATAAATACCATTTTTCACCACAAAATGTTATTAAAAAAAATCATTACTTTTTTGTTTTTTTATTGCTTTTACTGTGTTTTTGCTTTAGCAGAAAACATTTCGCAAAATTGCTTGTTAGCGAAACAAATTATGTTGCAACAAGCTACTATTTTAGCGAATAATCATCACTTGTTTTTAGAGTTTGAAAATCAATGTTTAAATAAACAGGGCATAAATCGCTTATTAAAAAAAATCAATAATTTTTATAGCGAAAATGGCTATATTTTAACTAACTCTAATTTTACTTTTTTTGATTATAACAAAAATATTTTATACATAAAAATAAATGAAATCACAATTTCTGATATTTTATTTGATAAAACCATACATCAACAACACCATATTTTTTTTAAGCATTTTATTAATAAAATTTTCAATATTTTTGAGTTAAATTCTGCCTTACAACAGTTTAATAAAATTACTAATTTAAATGCCAAAATCAAAATTATTCATCAACAAAATAATTTAAAAATTTATATTGATAATCAAAAAAAACCATCAGTAAAATTAAATTTAGGCTACGATAATTTTGGCAATAATTTTACTGGTTTAAACCGCTATAAGCTCGATTTAAATTTATATCAACATTTTAATTTTAATTACACTTACAGCACAAAAAATTTTCATTCTTTACTTATTGATAGCAATTTTAAGTGGCGAAATAATTATTTTTATCATCAATATTTATCGAGCTTTTTTAATCAAAAACACCAAAATATTAAGTTTAGCGGGCAGAGTTATCGGCATAATTTTGGCATAAATAGCCTAGTTTTTCTCAATAAAACACACCAAATAAACATCGACAATACCCTTATTGCAAGAGGATCTACTAATTATCTCGACAATATAAAACTTGCATTAAGTAAGCAAAAACTAGCGATTGGGCAAATAACAATTACCGATCACTGGAAGCCGAATAATAATTTTTCTTTAAAAATTAAGCCAAGTTTTTTGTTTGGATTATCTAGTTTTGGAGCTGCAAAAGATTACAACAAAAATTTACCAAAAAATCAATTTCGATTATTTAAACTAGATCTCGAAACATCGCATCCCCTACCATTTTTATCTGCCTTTATGCTACATAAAATAGAAAGTCAAAAATCACTACACAAATTGTTTGGTGCCGAACAAATAACTATTGGAGGCTACAATTCGGCGAGTGCTTTTCGTGAAAACATTATTAATGGAGACAACGGTTATATTTTGCAAAATAAAATTTCTTTTGATGTTCAGCAAATTTTACCAAAATTGCCAAAAAATCATTTAGAATTAGAAGCTTTTCATGATTATGGCTATGTTTCTCACAACAAGCCAAGACAAGTAAAATCAGGTAGAATTTCAGATGCCGGGTTCAAAATTAATTTTCTTAACAAAAATTTTACTACTAGCTTAACATCTAGTTGGGTTATACATCAATCAAATATGTTTGATTATAAAAAGTCAGAAAATTATAATTTATATTTTAACATTAGTATTTTTTTATTTTAAAAATTTTACTTGTAAAATAAAAATGAACTAATTAAAATTTTCTCATCACTATATTTAAAAACCAAACCTTTCACCATATGGTTTCTCTAACTAAAACCTTTTCTTATGTTGGCATTGAGGCAATTGCTATCAATGTTGAAGTAAAAATTTCAGCTGGCAACCCAAGCTTTACTATTGTTGGCTTGCCAGATAAAGCTCTTGGTGAATCAAAAGAGCGAGTACGTGCCGCCATAATGTCTACTGGGCTAAGTTGGCCTTATCAAAGAATTACCGTTAATTTAGCTCCTGCCGATTTTTTAAAAGAAGGTAGTCATTTTGATTTAGCAATTGCTATTGGCATCATGATAGAAATCGGTGTTTTACCGCAACATTTAGTTGATAATTTTTTTATGATTGGCGAATTATCTCTCGGCGGTAATTTGTGTCCGGTAAGCGGAGCTCTTTCTGCAGCAATAGGTGCAAATCAGTATAATTGCGGCTTGATTTGCCCTATTACTAACGGAAAAGAAGCAGTATGGGCAAGCGAAAACCTCAATATTATTGCCAGTCCAAATTTAATATCTATAATTAATCATTTAACAGGTACCCAGCTATTAAGTAAACCAGAAATTAACTTGTCAATGCTAAAACCGCTTATAGAATACCCAGATATTAAAGATGTTAAAGGGCAAGAGTTAGCGAAAAGATGTCTCGAAATTGCCGCAGCTGGCGGTCATAATTTAATGTTTACAGGCCCAGCAGGATCTGGAAAAACCATGCTCGCAAAAAGATTGCTTGGCATTTTACCAGATCTAGAACTACAAGAAATACTCGAAATAAATATGCTAGCAAGCATTATTGGCAATTATTCTGGCGAGCTTATCAATATTCGACCTTTTCGCGAAGTACATCATTCTTGTTCGGTGCCTGCTATGGTTGGCGGTGGAGCAAAAGCAAAACCTGGCGAAATTTCACTAGCAAACAACGGAGTGCTGTTTTTAGATGAGTTGGCCGAATTTCCAAGAGCGGTAATTGATGCTTTAAGGCAACCGCTAGAGGATGGTAAAATATCTATTGCCAGAGCCAATGCCCATGTTTCTTATCCAGCCAGATTTCAATTTATTTCAGCCATGAATCCTTGCTCTTGTGGGCATCTTGGCAATCCAGAAAAAGAATGTAAAAAAGCTCCGCAATGCGGTATTGAATATCAAAAAAGAATAACCGAGCCAGTATTTGATCGTATCGATCTATTTGTTACAGTTGAAAATGTTAATTTATTTAACAAGAAAAAAACAAAAGAAGAGCTAAATCAAAACAACACTAAACCACAAAATCAAGAAAAACCAACCCAAGAAGATGATGATGATGAAGAAGATGATGAAGAAGATGATGAAGAAGACGAAAATCTAGTTGAAAATTCAGCAACCGTTAAGCAGAGAGTTATGCAAGCAAGAGCAATCCAAAAAAATCGATATAAAAACCAGCCAGAAATGAAAAATATTAGCAAAATTAATTGCAATATCAAAGATAAATTAGTAGATAAATTCTGCATTCTCGATAATTTAGCCGAAGAAATTTTAATTGACAATATGCAAAGAAAAAGCTTTTCTATGCGATCTCTTTCTAGAATTTTAAAGGTCTCGCGCACCATTGCCGACCTAGAAGGAACAGAAAAAATCTTGGCTCATCATTTAAGCGAAGCCCTAATGTATCGCCGAAAATAACACTTTGCAATCAAAATTAGAATCTTGAGCAATTTTTGGCAAGATTTTATTGTTAAATTTTTCTTGCTTTTCTTTGATAGCCTTATCTCTTTCTTGCCATAAAGGGGTTGTTTCATCAGTAATACCATTTTCTATCTTTAAATAATCAACATAACTTCATATTTATTAATTTTAGTTTAAAACCTTGATTTATCTAGATAAACTTTAATTTTGAAACTAAAACTATTTTGTTATTTGATTGTTTAAAGATGGGAATTGATATAATTTTATTAAAAAAGCTGTATTTGAGGTATTTAAAGTTGATGATATTTGCCAGAAAAGTAAAGCAAAGGTCCAGAATTGTTGATTTTACCGAAGTCAACAATTTCACCTACAATAATATGATGATCGCCCATTTTTATTACTTTATGTCTTTTGCATTCAAGGAAAGCTAAAGAATCATAAAAAATTGGATTACCATATTTGCTAAAAAAATAAGGAGAAACAAACCATTTTTGAGAATTTTTAGGAGTGGCAAATGCCGAAGAAAGCTCTTTTTGCTTATCGCTTAAAATATTAAAAGCAAAATATTTATTTTTTTTAAAATAAGCAAGATTAGACGATTTGTTATCTATACAAAACATAATTAATGCAGGATTAAGCGAGATAGAAGTGAACGAATTGATAGTCATGCCAAAAAATTCATCGGCAAAGAGTTTTTTAATTTTTCTTAATAAATTATTATTAAGAAAATTTTGCCATTCAATTAGTTTTACTAATTTTTTTTGCTTAGCAAATTGATTAGCGATGGTAATGCCCCAAGGGTTAGTATGTAAAAAATTATGCCAAAAATCTTCAAATTTTTGGCTAATTTTATTTTTTTGAAAAGAATTTTCATGAAAAAAATCAGTAGAAAAAAAATTTTTTTTTCTAGCGCAGGCAATAACAACCCCAGTGGTAAAGCAACCTAAGGTTTCTCTTAGTTTTTTTGTGTCAGGAGTCATGTGAAATTACTTAATTATTGACATTATGCTTTGCTGTAAAACACTAAATAAACCGCTTTGTTGAGGTATAATGATTGGAATATAAATTTGTAACAAAAACAAGCCGAGCAATACTAAGCCTAAAATAAAAATAGTAGCATAATTAGCTATAATGCCATTTTGAATTTTAGAGCAACCAGCCGAGGCAGAACTGCATGTTTTAGCAACAATATTAACAATACCATCGATAATGATAACATCGATAATTTTAGCAAAAAATTTTGCTAAACAAAATAAGGGCTTTATTAGTATTGCTTGATATATTTCGTCGAAATACCATTTGTTAAAAGAAATTTTATAAAACAAACTAAAATTTTTAGCAATTTTTTGAGGTAAATGAGTGGCAAAAATATATAATAACCAAGCAATAAAAATAGCTACAACACCTACAATTAGAGGCAATATTTTGATTAAAACAGGTAAATGATGCATTTCGTTGTATAAACTAAATTTGTTAAAGCTAGACATAATTGCCTCTAATAAAAAGTTTTGAGTAGCAGAAACGAGATTTAAATATTTATAGCCAAAATAACCAGCAAAAATTGAGCCGATTGCCAAAACAAAAAGGGGAATCAACATAATTTTTGGCGATTCGTGAGCATGTTCAAAAGTGTGTTTATCGAGTTTGGTTTTGCCGTGAAATACTAAAAACAATAACCTCCAAGAGTAAAATACGGTAAGAAATGCCGAAGCAATACCCATATAAAAAGCAAACTTACCAAATGGACTGTTGCTTACAAAGGCAAATTCTAAGATAGCATCTTTAGAATAGTAGCCAGCCAATGGAGGAATGCCTGCCAGAGCCAAAGAGCCAAGCCACATCATGGCACAAGTGATAGGCAATTTTTTAGCAAGACCGCCCATTTTAGTGATATCTTGTTGGTGATGCAAAGCATGAATAACACTACCAGCCGAAAGAAACAAAAGGGCTTTAAAAAAGGCATGGGTAGCTAAATGAAAAATTGCCGAAGAATAAGCAGAAAGACCGCAAGCAAAAAACATATAACCAAGTTGTGAGCAAGTTGAATAGGCAATGATTTTTTTGATATCGGTTTGAGTAAGGGCAATTGTGGCTGCAAATAAAGCAGTAACGGCTCCAACAAAAGTAACCACATTTAAAGCTAAAGGAGAAGCTTCAAACAAACTAGAGCAACGAACCAACAAAAACACCCCAGCAGTAACCATAGTGGCAGCATGAATAAGTGCCGAAACAGGAGTGGGCCCTTCCATGGCATCGGCAAGCCAAACATGCAAGCCAATTTGAGCAGATTTACCCATTGCACCAATAAACAAAAGCAAGCAAATGGCATCGATATTAGAAATATTTTTACCAAATAAAGTAAAGCTATCGCCAGTGTTATGACATATCAGCGAAAAAACTTCTTGAAAATTAACGGTTTGAAAAGTGAGATAAATTAAAGAAATTCCTAAAATTAAAGCCAAATCACCCACTCTGTTGGTGATGAAAGCTTTAATTGAAGCGTTGTTGGCAGAATTTTTTTTAAACCAAAAGCCAATTAATAAATAAGAAGCAACACCTACACCTTCCCAGCCAAAAAATAATTGCAAGAAATTATCAGAGCTAACTAAAACAAGCATAAAAAAGGTAAACAACGATAAATAAGACATAAACCTAGCCACTGATTTATCGTGATGCATATAGCCAATAGAATAGAGATGCACTAAAAAAGAAACCAAAGTAACTACCACAAACATAAGAGAAGTGAGAGAATCAAGATAAATTTCCCAATCAACTATAAATTTACCGATGTTGATAAAATTAAAAAGATGATAACTTTGCGAAGTGCGATCATGATAAAATTTATAAAATACTAAAATTGCACACAAAACTGATAGAAATAAGCAAAAAGTAGTAAAATATTTGGCGAAATTATCAACTAAATCGCGCTTTTTTGCAAAAATTTGTAAAGCAAAAGCTGGCAATAAAAAACCAAGTAAAGGCAAAAAAACTATAAATTTAGCAAGCATTTTTAAATGAAAATTTTTTAATGAAAATTTGAAATAAAACAAAATCATAACATAAAACAAGATAAAATGTCAAATTGTATTTTAAAATTTTGGCTATTATGTTGCGAATTTATATCAGGTCACATCTTTAACTAATCAAATAACAAAATAGTTTTCATTTTAAACTACCACAATAAAGTTTCTGTAGAATTTGTAAATCTTACACCTCGAAAATTTGGCATAGGGTTTTTTTATACCAGATATTAGCAAGCCCAATTTTTTAGCGGGCTAGAGGCAGATGCAAATTGACTTTTTGGCATTCTACCTGCCAAAAAAGACATTCTGCCCGCCTCAACTGCTAATTTCATACTTTTTGCCATTAAAATAGGGTTTTTTGCTTTGGCAATAGCAGTGTTCATTAAAACTCCATCACAGCCAATTTCCATAGCAATTGCAGCATCAGAGGCAGTACCAACTCCAGCATCAATTAACACTGGGACTTTAGCATTGTCAACAATAAACTCAATATTTAAGCGGTTTTGAATTCCTAAGCCAGAACCAATAGGAGCCCCCAAAGGCATAATGGCACAACAACCAATACTTTCAAGTTCTTTTGCCACCACAGGATCATCAGAAGTATAAACCATCACTTCAAAACCATCGGCAACCAAGCTTTTTGCCGCTTCTATGGTTTGCATAACATTTGGATAAAGAGTTTTATCGTTAGTTAAAACTTCGAGCTTAACTAAATTCCAACCTCCTACACTTCGAGCAAGCCTGAGAGTTCGAACAGCATCGGCAGCAGTGTAGCAACCTGCGGTGTTAGGCAAATAAGTGTATTTTTTAGGATCAAGATAATCTTGCAACATTGGCTCTTGGCTATTTTGCAAGTTTACTCTTTGCACTGCAACGGTTATAATTTCGGCACCAGATGCTTCGATAGCCATTTTAGTTAGTTCAAAACTAGCATATTTGCCAGTTCCAACTAATAATCGAGAGTTAAATTGCTGACCTGCAATAATTAGTGTATCTGAATTTTCTAACATATGGCAATACCAAATTGTTTAGCAAAAATACTGGTAAAAAGCCACACCATTGGGGCAACTAAAGTAAGACCATCAAGCCTATCAAGTACTCCACCGTGCCCTGGAATAATATGGCTTGAATCTTTTACTCCAAACATTCTTTTAATTTTTGATTCTAAAAAATCACTTATCTGCTCAATAACCGATAAAAATCCGCTAATCACAATAAAAAACAGCATATTTCCTGGAAAAATCACGCCTGAAACTCCGCCAATTAAACAACTTGCTACCACTCCACCAAGCAAACCAGCCCAAGTTTTATTTGGACTAATGCTAGGAGCAATTTTTGTTCCACCAAAATATTTACCAGCAAAAAAAGCAAAAATATCGGTTGCCCAAACAATGCTAAACATCCAAAACACAATCGATGCACCAGAAGTAGAGCTAGAATTTTCAGACAATACGCAAGATTTAAGATGATAAACTTTTAACACTGAAAACAAAGGAATAACCACATATAAAAAACCTAACAACAACCATTTTTGTTGATTTTTGGCAGACTTGGTAATAGCTACCCATTCGTAGGTCATTAAAAAAGCAACACTTAATGTTAAAAATAAAAATAAATTCGGAGCAAAAAAAATGGCAATAACTGCCAACGGAATTAGTAAAAAAGCCATTAAAAATCGCTTTTTTAAGTTATTGGAAGGATCGATTGTTTCAAAAAAATTGAGCATTTTTTGCCAATAAAAACCTATTTTTGAGTTATGTTCTGATGCCATATTTTCTGGTTCGTTGATTAAAATTATTAATAGCTTTTTCTAAATCAAGAGTAGAAAAGCTTGGCCAAAATTTGTTAACAAAATAAAGCTCGGTATAGGCTATTTGCCACAAAAAAAAGTTGCTTATTCTAAGATCGCCAGCAGTGCGAATTAGCAAATCAGGATCTGGAATTTGCGGTTGATATAAATAATTTGCAAAAATCTTTTGGCTTAATTGCGATATATCGAGTTTTTGCAAAGATAAATCTTGCTGAATTTTTATTACAGCATCTAAAATTTCTTGCCGACCACTATAAGAAAAAGCTATATTTAAAGTGAGAGCAGTATTATTTTGGCTTTTTTCAACTGCTAAAGCAATTTTTTGCTGTAAATTAGCACTCACTTTATATAAATTGCCACAAATTAACAATTTAATATTTTTTTCAAGCAATTTATTTAACTGGTGATCGAGGTAATTTTCAAGCAACTCCATTAAATAAGAAACCTCTTGCGGTGACCTGCGCCAATTTTCTGAAGAAAAAGCATACAACGATAAATAAGGCAAGCTAATTTCTAGCGAATAATCAACAATATTTTTGATATTTTCAACACCCATTTTATGCCCAATCTGCAGTGGCAAACCATTATTTTTGGCGAATCTAGCATTGCCATCCATAATGATAGCAATATGTTTTAGATTTTTTAGATTAACAGTTTTTGGTGTTTTTTTTAGCAAGCTAAACATAATGCTAAATAACTATATTTTCATTAAATCTTTTTCTTTTACCAATAATATTTCATCGATTTTTTTACTAAATTCGTCGGTAAGTTTTTGAGCCAAATCATTAAAACCGTGACCTTGATCTTTGCCAAGCTCTTTTTCGTGTTTTTTAAATTCATCTAAAATATCGCGTCGAATATTGCGCACAGCGATTTTTTTATCTTCGGCATATTTTTTAGCAAGCTTAACTAGTTCTTTTCTACGTTCTTCACTTAATTTTGGCACAGCAATTCTTAAGTTCATGCCATCAACCAAAGGGTTAAAACCTAAATTAGCATTAATTATTGCCTTTTCAACCGCTTTAACATTAGATTTATCCCACACCTGAACGGTAAGCGAAGTGGCTTCTGATGCCGAGATATTTGCCAATTGATTAAGAGGTAAAAAAGAGCCATAAACCTCAACTTTCACAGTATCAAGTAAGCTTGGATTGGCTCTACCTGTAGAAATACTAGCAAGATCTTGCTTAAAAACCTGCAAAGTATCTTCCATTTTTTTTCGGCCCTTAGCAAGAAGTTGATCGATCATAAAAAATATTTGATTAGTTAATAATAGTAAATTTACCTTTTTTTTGCAAAACCTGCTCTAAAGAATTAGGCTCTTTAATAGAGAAAACAACGATTGGTAAGTTGTTATCTTTAGCCAAAGTAACAGCGGTTTGATCCATCACTTTAAGATCTTGCTTGATTAAATCAAGATAACTTATTTGCTGATAATACACAGCATTTTTATTAAATTTCGGATCGGAGCAGTAAACACCATCAACCTGAGTGCCTTTCAAAATAACATCACATTTCATTTCAATTGCTCGAAGAACTGCTGCGGTATCGGTGGTAAAGAAAGGATTGCCAGTGCCGGCCGAAAAAATGACAATGCGGTTTTTGTCAAGATGACGAGAGGCTCTTCGTTTAATATATGGTTCACAAATATTATTCATAGGAATGGCAGAAAGCATGCGAGTTTCAAGCCCTTTTTTTTCAAGGGCACTTTGTAATGCCAAAGCATTAATGCAAGTGGCAAGCATACCCATATAATCGGCTGTAACTCTTTCGGTGCCCATGGCAACTTGCGAAATACCACGAAAAATATTGCCACCACCTATTACAATAGCTATTTGACAGCCTAAATTATAGGCAGAAATAATTTGATTACAAATCTTTTCGATAGCCGCGGGATGGTGCCCAAACTGCTGATCGCCCATTAAAGCTTCCCCAGAAATTTTAAAGAGTATTCTTTGAAAGAAATTGGACATAGATATAAAATTAATTTTAAAACAACTTTATAATTTTAAATGTTACTAGATAAAGTTTCAATCAAATTTTGCAATCTTTAATGTTTTATTTTGCAAAGCTGTTACATTTTAAAGTTATTTTTATTGCGTCTTAAAAAATCATCTAAAATTTAGATAAAAATTGAGAATTGATATTATGCTAAAAATAGCTGAAATTTATACCAAAAATGGCAAATAAAGTAAAATATAATTAGTGATGCAACATTCTTATTATAAACTTTCCTTGCTAAAATGTAAAATTTGCCATGCCTGTTTTTCAAGACCGAGTTTAAGATAAATTTCTGCTAATCGACGATAGGCTTCTGGAGTTTGTGATGTTGTTGGATAATTATTAATAACACTCTGAAAATTACTTAAAGCTCCTATAAAATTATTGTTTTTAAGTTGGTATCGACCAATTGCCATTTTAGAGGCGGTTAAATGTTCGTAGGCAAATTGAAGCTTTTCTTGAGCATCTGCATGATAAATAGAATTTGGATATTGAGTAATTAGTTGTGAAAAAATATTAATCGATTCAACAGAATCTTCTTGCGATCGATAAATATTTGGTATTTTTTCATGGTAACAAAGCCCTTGTAAATAGAGCATGTAAGGCATGTATTGATTGCCAAAATTCGTTTGTAAAAAATCTTGAGTTATTTTCAGAGTTTTAGCTTTTTCGTTGGCTCGATAATAAGCATAAGCCGACATAGTTTTTGCTTTAATTGCCCAAGGTGAAAATGGAAAATCTTCTTGTATTTTTTCAAATTTCTCACCTGCTTCTTTAAAATCATCTTGTTGTAAGGTTTTATAGGCTTCGTGGTATAATGTAAAAAGAGAATTATCTGGTTTTTGATGCTTGCAAGAAAAAGTTACAACAAGCACCAAAAAAACCAAAGGGAATATATAATTCATCAGGAAATTTTTCTTACATCAATTAAATGCCCATAAATACTAGCAGCGGCCGCCATAGCTGGGCTCATAAGATGAGTTCGACCTCCTCTGCCTTGCCTACCTTCAAAGTTGCGATTAGAAGTGGCGGCACATCTTTCGCCAAACTGTAGTTTATCGGCATTCATAGCTAAACACATAGAGCAACCCGGCTCTCGCCACTCAAAGCCAGCAGAAATAAAAATTTTATCTAAACCTTCTTTTTCGGCTTGCTCTTTTACCAAACCAGAACCAGGCACAACCATAGCTAGCTTGATGTTTTTTGCAACTTTTTTACCTGCCACAACTTTAGCAGCTAAACGAAGATCTTCGATTCTGCCGTTGGTACAAGAGCCGATAAATACTTTATCGATAGTTATTTTTTGCAAAGGCTCGCCTGAAACCAAACCCATATATTCAAGAGATCTTAACACTGCTTCTTGCTTAGATTTATCAGTAAAATCAGAAGCAAAAGGCACATTAGAAGTTATTGGTAGAGAATCTTCTGGGCTTGTTCCCCAAGTTACTTGCGGCGCAATATCGGTAGCATTTAAAGTAATTTTTTTATCGTAAAAAGCTCCTTCATCAGAAGATAACGAAAGCCAATAATCAAGAGCTTGTTGCCAATGTTTGCCTTGCGGTGAAAAAGGTTTATCTTTAAGATAGTTTACGGTGGTTAGATCTGGGGCAATTAAGCCAGCTCTAGCTCCTGCCTCAATTGACATATTACAAATTGTCATTCTGCCTTCCATAGATAAACTAGCAATTGTTGAACCTGCATATTCGATAACAAAACCAGTAGCTCCTGCAGTGCCTATTTTACCGATAATAGCTAAAATAATATCTTTGGCTGCGCAACCAATTGGCAACTCGCCATCAACTTGCACTAGCATATTTTTTGCCTTTTTTTGAATGAGGGTTTGAGTGGCTAAAACATGCTCAACTTCAGAAGTGCCAATGCCAAAAGCCAAAGCACCAAAAGCCCCGTGAGTAGAAGTGTGGCTATCACCACAAACAATAACCATACCCGGTTGAGTAAAGCCTTGCTCGGGGCCAACAATATGCACCACCCCTTGTTTTTTGCTGTCGAGATCAAAATATTGAATGCCGAATTCTTGGCAGTTTTGCTCTAGAGTTTCAACTTGCAACCGTGAAGTTGGCTCGGAAATGCCCTTGCTACCTTTGCCCCGATCGGCAGAAGTGGTTGGCACATTATGGTCGGCAACCGCAAGATGATTTTTGGCATTGCGAACTTTTCTTTTTGTAAACCGTAAACCTTCAAAAGCTTGTGGAGAAGTTAC
>CANEUR010000005.1 GCA_947441875.1 Rickettsiales bacterium
GTCTACACAACTAGATCAGAAACTATTTTTGGAGCTTCGTTTTTAGCTATTTCTCCCTATCATTCATTAGCTGAAGAAGTAGCTAAAACTAATATTGATGTAGCTAAATTTATTACTGCTTGCAATATGTCTTCCACTAGCGAACAAGATCTTGAAAAACAAGAAAAATTCGGCATTAATACTGGTCTTGTAGCAATAAACCCTGCTAACCAACAAGAGTTACCTATTTTTATTGCTAATTTTATTTTGCTTGAATACGGCACAGGGGCAATTTTTGCCTGCCCAGCACACGATGAGCGAGATTTTGAATTTGCTACTAAATATAATTTACCAATTATTCAAGTGGTGCAAAACAATAATTTATCAGAGCAACTTGTGCCATATTGCCAAAACGAAGGAACTCTTTTAAATTCAGATTTTCTTAATGGTTTAACTTGTCAAGAAGCTAAACAAAAGATCAATCAATATTTCATAAATTTAGGCATTGCCCAGCTTAAAACTAATTATCGCTTACGTGATTGGGGAATTTCTCGACAACGATATTGGGGTTGTCCTATCCCTATTTTATATTTACCAGATGGCTCGGTTGTGCCAGTTCCAGCTCATCAACTGCCAGTTGATTTGCCTGAAGATATTGATTTTTCTAAACCAGGCAATCCTCTTGCTAATCACCCCACTTGGAAATATACCACTTACACCGATTCTTATGGCAAAACTCATCAGGCAATTCGTGAAACCGATACTTTCGATACTTTTTTTGAAAGTTCTTGGTATTTTTTAAGATTCGCTTCTCTTTCGCCAAATAAACCTTTTGATAGCCACGAAATATCTCAAATATTGCCAGTTGATCAATACATTGGCGGAGTTGAACATGCGGTTTTGCATTTGCTTTATGCTCGATTTTTTGTGAAAGCTTTAAAAAAATGTGGTTATTTTAATTTAACCGAGCCTTTTACTAACTTACTTACTCAGGGTATGGTATGCCATGCAACTTATCAAAATCAACAAAAAAAATGGTTACATCCCAAACAAATTGATTTTTCATACAATCCACCACTTGAAATTGCCACTAAACAACCAGTTTTAGTTGGTCGATCCGAAAAAATGAGTAAATCAAAAAAAAATGTGGTTGAACCTGCTGAAATAATAGAACAATATGGAGCAGATACTGCTAGGCTTTTTATGATGTCTGATAGCCCTGTAGCAAGAGATCTTGATTGGTCTAATGCTGGTATTGAAGGTTGTTTTCGTTATTTGAATCGTTTATTTAAAATTTATCAAGGTTTTTTACCAAATTTACCAACTCAAATTATTTATTTTGATAGCAAAAATAGTCAAAATTTTAATGATGCACAGCATGCATTATTATCTTTAATTCATCAAACTATTTATGCAGTAAAATTTCAATATGAAAAAATATTTTTTAATTCGGCAATCGCTAAAATTAGAGAATTCTCAAATTATCTCGAAAAATTTACATTAACTTGCTCTCTTGATGTTAGTTTAATGGCATTTGCTCTTGAATCTTTATTAATTTTGCTTAATCCTGTCGTTCCTCATCTTACCGAAGAATTATGGCAAATGCTGGGCAAAAAAACTTTACTTGCCAATGAATATTTTGTAATTTACGACGAGGCTTTACTGCAAAATAATACTATCAAAATAGCTGTGCAAGTCAATTCAAAATTACGTGCTGTGCTAGATGTTGATTGTGAAATAACCAATGCTAATCTAGAGCAATTGTGCTTAAATAATATTAATGTGGCAAAATTTTTAGCTAATAATAAAATTAAAAAAACCATTATTGTGCCTAAAAAATTGGTTAATTTTTTAATTTAACTTATCAAAAAAACATATTGCTTTTAATTTTTTGAGAACTAAAATTTTTCTACTTTTTAATTTTAAATTTTTAAACTAAAATGAACATTCACGAATATCAAGCTAAATCTTTACTAAAACAATTTGGTATAGCAGTGCCAGAAGGTTATCCTGCATTTAATGTGCCAGAGGCGGTTGAATCTGCTAAACAACTACAAAATGCAGGCTATAAAGTTTTTGTGGTAAAAGCTCAAATACATGCTGGTGGCAGAGGTAAAGCTGGAGGGGTAAAAGTTGTAAAAACCATCAATGAAGTTCAAGAAAAAGCTAAAGAAATTTTAGGTAAAATTTTGGTTACTCACCAAACTGGTCCTGAAGGCAAAGAAGTAAAAAGGCTTTACATTGAAGCTGGCTCAAATATTAAAAAAGAATACTATTTATCTGCGGTTGTCGATAGAAAAAGTAAAGCTATTGTTTTTATGGCTTCTACCGAAGGCGGTGTTGAAATTGAAGAAGTAGCCGTTCATCATCCAGAAAAAATTATTAGTGTTGTTGTTGATATTGCTACTGGTATTCAAGCTTGCCACACTCGTAAATTAGGTTTTGCTCTTGGTTTTTCTGGCGAAACTCTTAAAAAATTCAGCAAATTAGTGGTTTCTTTATATAATTTATTTTTAGCCAAAGACGCTTCGCAAGTTGAAATTAACCCATTAGTTGAAACTCAAGAAGGCGATATAATTGCTCTTGATGCCAAAATTAATTTTGATGACAATGCTCTATATCGTCACGACGAAATAAAATCTTTACGCGATCTTGATGAAGAAGAACCTCTAGAAATTGAAGCTTCTAAATACGATCTTAATTATGTTAAAATGGATGGTAAAATTGGTTGTATGGTTAATGGTGCAGGTTTGGCTATGGCAACAATGGATATAATTAAACTTTATGGCTCTTCCCCTGCTAATTTTCTTGATGTTGGCGGTGGTGCAACCAAAGAAAAAGTAACTGCGGCTTTTAAAATTATTTTATCCGATCCTAATGTAAAAGGTATTTTGGTAAATATTTTTGGTGGCATTATGCGGTGCGATATAATTGCTAACGGCATCATTGAAGCTGCTAAAGAAGTGAGTTTAAATGTTCCGTTGGTAGTCAGGCTTGAAGGTACCAATGTTGATTTAGGCAAAGAAATATTGGCAAAATCTGGTCTTGCAATCATTCCTGCTAACGATCTTGATGATGCAGCTCAAAAAATTGTTAATGCTGTTAAATAAACAAAAAACAAATTCTCTAACTGTTGGTTATGCTTTACAACAAGCTAAACAACAGTTAGAAAATATTGAAAATTCCTACCTCGATTCTCTTTTACTTTTGCAAAAAGTAACACTATTTTCTAAAGAGCAACTTATTTTTAATCTACAACAAACTATTTCTCCTCTGCAGTTTAAAACCTTTTCTTCATTGGTTAAAAAAAGAAAAAATCATCATCCCATAGCTTATTTACTTGGTTACAAAGAATTTTTTGATTTAAAATTTTTTGTTAATAAACATACTTTAATTCCTAGGCCAGATTCCGAAATTTTAGTAGAGCAAGCTATAAAATATTGCCAAAAAAATTTATCAACAAATAATATAAAAATTCTCGATTTATGCTGCGGCTCTGGCTGTTTAGGAATTACTATGCTAAAAAATATTACCAATGCTTCATTAGTTACTTGCGACATCAATAAAAATGCTGTAGCAATGGCAAAAAAGAATGCTAAATACCATCTGGTTGATAAAAAAACAAAATTCATCACTAGCAATTTATTTGATGACTTAAAAAAATATACTAATTATTTTGATATTATCATTACTAATCCGCCATATATTAAAACTTCAATAATCTTTAATTTACAACCAGAAGTAAAAAATTTTGAACCATTTTTAGCTCTTAACGGTAGGGAAGATGGCTTATATTTTTATCGGCAAATCGCCAAACAAGCTAATATCTTTTTAACTGCAAAAGGTAATTTATTTGTGGAAATTGGTCATGATCAAGAAAAATCGGTGATAAAAATTTTTCAGCAATCTAATGAGTGGAATTATATTAAAAGTTATAATGATTTATCTGGTATAACTAGAGTTTTGCAATTTCAAATTAAGATCTAGACAATTTTTGCATCAGCTGATACCAATTTCCATCTTAAATAATCAAATAACAAAATAGTTTTAAAACCAAAGTTTTATCTAGATAAATCAAGGTTTTAAACTAAAAATTAAAATTAATAAATATGAAGTTATTTGATTATTTAAAAATGGGTTTTGGTATTAGATTAAAAATAGTTGAAATTTATACCAAAAATGGTAAAAATTAATGATGCAACAATCCCTTTTTGCACCTCGCAAAACAGCATTAAAACATTTTTATCTTCCAAAAAAAATCTTTGTTGAGAGGTGATGATGAAGTTGGTAATTATATTTGCGATAAGGCTAAATTTGCTTTATGATAAAATTCTTCTAGATTACAGCGATTAATAATTAATGGAGGTAAAATTCTAATAACATTTTCACCAGCTGGAATGGTTAATAATTGGTTTTCAATAAATTTTTCTACCACATTGGTATTTAATAAACAATCATTAATTTTTAAACCAAGCATTAAGCCAACCCCTCTTACCTCTGCAATAATTGCAGGATATTTTTGTTGTAAAGAAAAAAGTAGTGTTTGTAATTCTTTAGACATTTGTTGCACTTGTTGAAAAAAACCTTCGGCTAAAATTGTATCAAGTAAGGCATTTGCAACAGCCATTGCTAAAGGATTGCCACCGTAAGTTGTGCCATGAACACCGTATGTCATGCCACAAGAAGCATTTTTAGTAGCCAAGCAAGCACCAAGAGGAAAGCCACCACCAATTCCTTTGGCTGTAGAAATTATATCAGGTTTTACTCCAAAATAGTGAGAAGCAAATAAATAACCAGTTCTGCCCATGCCGCATTGAACTTCATCAAAAATTAATAATATTTGATGCTCATCACATAGTTTTTTTAATTGTTGTAAAAAAGATAAAGAGGCAACTCTGATACCTTCTTCACCTTGAATTGGCTCAATTAAAATAGCGGCTGTTTCGCTAGAAATAGCATTTTTTACCGCTTCAATATTGTTAAACTGCACATTATCAAAACCTGGTAAAGCAGGGGCGAAACCTTCGAGATATTTTGGCTTAGAAGCCGCTGAAATTGTGGCGATAGTTCGACCATGAAAAGCTCCAGAAAAAGTAATAATACGATATCGAGGAGAGTTTTTGACATAAAAATGTCTTCTTGCCATTTTTATAGCACATTCAATACTTTCGGCTCCAGAATTGCAAAAAAAGACATAATCTGCAAAAGCACTAGCAGTAACTAGTTTATCGGCATAATTATTGAGTTGATTAGTATTGTAAATATTAGAAACATGCCAAAGTTTTTGAGCTTGTAAGGTGAGAGCAGAAACCAAATTAGGATGACAATGACCTAAGGCATTAACAGCGATTCCTGCACCAAAATCGAGGTAAGATTGGTTATTGTAAGTAAATAAATAAGAGCCGTTACCATAGCTAAAATTAAGATCGAATCTTTTGTGAACTGGTAAAAGCTTACTAGATGTCATTTTAAATATTGAAAATAAAAAAGTTTATTTTATAGGAGAAAAAGATGTATTTGCCATAATTTGCGGTTTGGCAATGTTAATATTAAATTGTCGTACAAAAGGTATTTGATTAAGAAATTGTTTAATAAAATTGTGTTCTTTTTTAACTATTTCGATTTCTTTTATTGGAGTTTTATTAATATCAATTTTTTTATTCAACAAAAATTTTGCCACTTCTTCTTTTCCGCCGATGCTATCTATTAAGCCAGCTTTTAAAGCTTGTCGACCTGTAAAAATTCTACCATCGCAAACATTATTAGTAGTGATTTTTTTACCCCTTCTTTGCTTGACTAAATCACAAAAAAATTGTTGAGAATCGGCAATTGAAGCATCGATAACACTGTTTATTTTAGGGCTAGATTTTTCAAATAAAGATGGGCTACCTTTAAGAGGAGAAGATTTATAATTATGAAATTCAATACCTAATTTATTAGCTAAATTAGTAATTTCATAAGATTGCATTAAAACCCCTATAGATCCAGTAATAGAGGCATTGTAAGCCACAATATGATCGGAAGCTAAACTTGCCATATAAGCACCAGAAGCACCAACAGATTCAATTAAAATTATCAAAGGTTTTTTATTGGCAATATATCTTAAATCGTTATAAAGTATTTCGCTACCAACAATCCCACCACCTGGACTATTTATGATTGCCAAAACTGCTTTTATATTGTTGTTTAAAGATATTTCTCTTAAAATTTTACTGCGATAATCGTCTTCAAAAATTTCACCTTCAATTTTAATAGAAGCAATATGATCGCCCTCGATAGCAACAGAATTGCCATCAAAAAAAAATAATCTAGATAACAAAATAATAGATAAAAAAGATAATAACCAAACGAAATTTCTTAGTTTATGAACTTGGTTTTTTAGATAAATCAGGGCGATCAAGTTGTTTTGCATTTAGCTATTATCTTTTAAAGATTCTAAAACATTACCTGCAATGCTGCCAAGTGTGGAGCCACTTTTTTCTTCGGAATAAAAATGATTTTCTCTTTCTTGGGCTTCTAGCTCTTTAATTGAGAGTAGCATTTTACCGGTAATTTTATTAAATAAAGCCACTTTCGCTTCTATGCGATCGCCAACCTCAAAGCTTTCAGTTTTTTGGTTTTGTTTGTTGTTTGAGATGTCGAGTCTTTTGATTATGCCTTTTAAACCAGAATCTAATTCAACTTCTAAGAAATCTTTTTTAATGGCAAGAATAACTGCAGAAACCACCGATCCTTCGTTAATTTTAGAAATTTCTGATAAAAAATTAGTGTTTTCAAGTTGACGAATACCAAGAGAAATTCTTTCTTTCTCGTGATTGCTACCTAAAACCATAACTTTAATTTTTTCACCAGACTTATATTTTTTTTGCACTTCTTCATTGATACCATTAGATGAAACATCAGAAGCATGAACTAAGCCATCAACTCCGCTTTCAAAACCAACAAATAAGCCGAATTCAGTAAAGTTTTTAACTATACCTTCAACCACATCGCCAACTTTATTTTTTTCGGCAAATTGTTGCCACGGATTTTGTTCGCATTGCTTCATGCCAAGAGATATACGGTGATTTTGTGGATTAATATCAAGAACCATAACCTCAACTTCTTGACCTGCGGTTATGAATTTATTTGGATTGTTAGAATTTTTTAACCAACTCATTTCAGAAACATGCACCAAACCTTCAATACCTTGCTCTATTTCAACAAAAGCACCATAATTGGTTAAATTAGTTACTTTACCTTTTAGAGTGGCTCCAACTGGGTATCTTTGCAAGATAGATTCCCAAGGATTTTGTTGTAATTGCTTCATGCCAAGAGATACTCTTTTGTTTGCTTCGTCGTATTTAATTACTTGCACTTTTACTTCTTGACCAACTTTTAATAATTCTGAAGGATGTTTAATGCGGCACCAAGAAATATCGGTAAGATGCAGCAAGCCATCGAAGCTACCAAAATCGATAAATGCGCCATAATCGGTAATATTTTTAATAATACCATCAATAGCATCGCCAACTTTGATAGTAGAAAGAACTTTATCTTTTTCGAGATTTCTTTGACTTTCAAGAACTGCTCTACGAGATACTACAATATTGCCACGAATTTCATCTATTTTCAGAACTAACAATTTTTCGATTTTATTAATTAAAAAGCCGTCATCGGTAAGTAAAACAGTATCAACTTGACTTCTTGGTAAAAAACAAATAATACCGTTAATATCAACAGCATAACCACCTTTTACTCTGCCAATAACCTTACCCTCAATGATAGTTTTATCTTCGAGACAGTGTTTTAAAAAATTCCAGTTGTTTAATCTTCTAGCGTTATCACGACTTATTATCAACTCACCTTTTTTATTTTCAAGCCTTTCTAATAATACATCAACAACATCGCCTTTTTCTATTTCACCATCTCTTTTAAATTCGGCAATATCAATAAAACCAACCGATTTTGCACCAATATCAACTGCTACGGTTTTTTCATTAATGGCAACAATAACGCCTTTGATAACTGTACCCTCTTTTAATTGTTGAGAATCGCTTTCGTATTCGTGAAATAATTTGATAAAATCTTCTTTTAAAAAGATTGGCTCAGCTTGGTTTTGATTGTTAATATTAGACATAAAATGTAAGTATATTTTGAAAATTTATATAAAACTTTCAGGTAAAATTGATTAATAAAATAGCTTTTTAATGAAGATAAAAATACAACATGCAAAAACTATAATAATAATTGTAAAAACATTTTTTTATATTTGCAATTATTTTCTTGTAAAAAAATACAAAGCATAATAATATTATTTGCTAGTTAAAAGTTTTTGACTTTATTTATAGAAATAATATTAATATATGCAACAACGAATCGCAGTTATTGCTGGCTATCGCTCTGCTATGGGTAAAGCTGGTGGAGTTTTTCAAAATCTATCGGCTCAACATTTAGGCTCTTTCCTTGCCAAAGAAGTTCTTAACAAATCAAATTTACCAAGCTCTTTAATAGATGAAGTGATTATTGGTAACGTTTCACAACCTGCCGATGCTGCCAACATTGCAAAAGTAATTGCATCGCAAGCTGGCATTCCACAAAATGTTTCAGCTTTTACCGTGCATCGCAACTGTGCTTCTGGTCTTGAAGCTTTTACATCAGCAAGTTATCGACTCAAAAACCATGATGCCGAGCTTATTTTAGCTGGTGGAGTTGAATCTATGAGTAATATTCCTCTTTTATACAACAAAAAATTTACCAAATTTTTTGCAAATCTTGCTAAAAATAAAACAGTTTTTACTAAATTAACAACACTTAGTCAATTTAAACCATCGTTTTTACAACCAATAATAGGTTTGGTGCAAGGCTTAACCGATCCCCTTTCTGGCCTTATTATGGGTTGTACAGCCGAAAATTTGGCTCGAGATTTTGCTATCAGCAGAACTCAACAAGATGAATTTGCTCTACAATCACATCAAAAAGCACAAAAAGCCGTCGAAAACAATATTTTTCGCCAAGAAATTATTGATATTTTTAATTTTGATGCCAAAAATCCACAACTAATAAGTCAAGATGAAGGTGTGCGTTTTAATCAAACTTTGGCCGATTTAACTAAACTTAAACCTTATTTCGAAAAAATCACTGGCACGGTAACCGTTGGCAACTCTTCGCAAATAACCGACGGAGCTTGTTTTGCCTTGCTTGCCCTCGAAGATAAAGCCAAAGAATTTGCCAAGCAATATAATTGCCAAATATTAGGCTACATCACTGATTTTGCTTATGCTGGGCTAGATCCTAGCAGAATGGGGCTTGGGCCAGTTTTTGCCACTAAAAAACTTTTTGATAAAACTGGTTTATCACTACAAGATATCGACTTATTTGAAATTAACGAAGCATTTTCTGTGCAAGTTTTAGCTTGTATTAAGGCTTTTGCATCAAAAAGTTTTTGCCAAGAGAACTTTAATCTTGATTCTGCCTTAGGTGAAATAAATCCTCAAGTGTTAAACATAAACGGTGGCGCCATTGCTTTAGGGCATCCTGTTGGCATGTCTGGAGCAAGAATAGTAGTGCATTTGTTACATAATTTAAAAAGATTAAATAAAAAGAGAGGTCTTGCCACTTTATGCATTGGCGGAGGGCAAGGTGGGGCATGTCTTGTTGAAGCCGAGTAAACAATAATAACAATTCCCATCATATTTTATTATATTTTGTCACTTTATCAAATTGCTATCGGTTACAATGAAATTTACTTCAACATTTTGCGAGGTTATTTTGTTGCTTGTGCTAAATATCCATTCTTGTAGTTTTTCGTGTAACAAAGAATTTAATTTGAGATTTTTAGATGGAGAGATAAGATTTATTTTTAATGGTTTGCCATTTTCATCTATTATAAAATTAGCAACTATTATTTCATCTAATAGATCGTAGCGAAGGTCTTGTGGAATATTTGGCAGTGGTTGATGTAAAATTTTTCTTTCTATTTGATTATCAGAATTATTGTTTATATTTGTATTTGATGGTTGTTGTGCCGAATTATTTTGTGGAGTGATAAATTTTTTTTTAGTAATATTTTTATTTACTACATTGTTTAATGATTGATTATGTTGATTAATTTGAATAGATACAACATTATTTGACGATAGTGTTAAAAAACTATGTTGATAGTTTTGTTTATCAAAATAAGTGTGAGTGACTATAAATAGTAAAAAAATATAACTAAAAATCGCCAAAAATAAGCTAGTTTTGGGATGTAGCATAGTTTATAGCCATTGAAACTTGTTTAAATGGCATTTTATTTATTGCCAAAATAGTTTTTAAAACCTCTCCTTGATAGGCTTTTTCGTCGGCAAAAATGACAACGGAAGTATTTTTTTGGTTAGTAATTGAATTTAACTCTTGTGATAAATTATTGCTATTGATAGTTTTTTGATTAATAAAAACCTTGTTTTCAGAGGTAATTATAATGTGTAAAAGATTGTTTTCTATGCCAATATTATTTGCAGATCCTTGCACTAAATTTACAGGCAGAGCTTGATGTTTTTCTAAAGAAATTGTAGTTATAAGCAGGGTAGCGAGCAAGAAAAACATAATATCAACCATTGGAATAATTTCTATTCTTGGTTTATTATTTATTCTTGCCCTATTTATTTTCATTAGTTTATTAAAACTAGCAAATGTTGACCGTTTTCAATTTGAGCAAAGCCAGATTGTACTAAAATTGTTTGAACAATATTATTTTGCGAATCATAAATAATAATTTCTCCTTGTTGTAAAATAGAAACAAAAGATGAGTGATTTTGCATTATCCCACTACAGCCAAAAACCAAAGGTAATACAGCCATATAGCAAAAATCATTATATAGAGTTTCGTTTGGAGAAACAATTTCGAGATGCAATCTAGACATAAAATAAAAATTAAGAAGCTAATAATTTTTCACCTTTAGCAATTGCTTCTTCGATATTACCAACCATATAAAATGCTGATTCTGGAAGATGATCAAAAGTGCCTTCGCAAATAGCTTTAAAACCAGAAACTGTATCTTGTAAAGAAACAAGTTTACCAGGTGAACCAGTGAAAACTTCGGCAACATGGAAAGGTTGAGATAAAAATCGTTGAATTTTTCTAGCCCTTGCTACTGTTAGTTTATCTTCTTCAGAAAGTTCATCCATACCTAAAATAGCAATGATATCTTGCAATGATTTATAAGTTTGTAGTATTTTTTGAACTTCTCTAGCAACTTGATAATGCTCGTTGCCAACAATTCGAGGATCGAGAATTCGAGAGGTGGAATCAAGAGGATCAACAGCTGGATAAATACCCATTTCGGCAATTTGCCTAGATAAAACCGTGGTGGCATCGAGATGCGAGAAAGATGTAGCAGGAGCTGGATCGGTTAAATCATCAGCAGGAACATAAATTGCTTGCACCGAGGTGATTGAGCCGTTTTTAGTTGAAGTGATACGTTCTTGCATTGCCCCCATTTCGGTAGCAAGTGTTGGTTGATAACCTACTGCCGAAGGAATTCGACCTAAAAGAGCAGAAACTTCGGAACCAGCTTGAGTGAATCGAAAAATATTGTCGACAAAAAATAACACATCGCGATTTTCTTGATCACGAAAATATTCGGCTTGAGTAAGGCCAGTGAGTGCAACTCTTGCTCTTGCCCCTGGTGGCTCGTTCATTTGGCCATAAACCAAAGCAACTTTAGATTCGGCTAAATTTTTAATATTAATAACACCAGAATCGATCATTTCATGATAAAGATCGTTGCCTTCGCGAGTGCGTTCGCCAACACCAGCAAAAACAGAATAACCACTATGTGCTTTTGCTACATTGTTAATGAGCTCCATGATAAGCACCGTTTTACCAACACCAGCTCCACCAAATAAACCAATTTTACCACCTTTAGAATAAGGAGCTAAAAGATCGATAACTTTTATGCCAGTTACTAAAATTTCGGTTTCGGTAGCTTGATTGCTAAAATCGGGGGCTTGGCGATGAATAGGGAAATATTGCTGAGCATCAATTGAGCCTTTTTCATCGATAGGTTCGCCAATAACATTCATTATTCGCCCCAATGTTGCTGCACCAACTGGCACAGAAATTGGCTTACCAGTGCTTATTACTTTATCACCTCTTGCTAAGCCATCGGTAGAATCCATAGCAATAGTTCTTACTGTGTTATTGCCAAGATGAACCGCCACTTCTAAAATCAAATCTTTGCCGTTATTATTGCATTGTAGCGCTGTATTTATTGAAGGTAGTTCATTTTCAAAATAAACATCAACCACAGCAGAAACTATTTGAGTTATTTTACCAAAATTAGACATTTTAAAAGTTTAAAAAAGTTAATTATAAAGATATTTCTTCACCATAATTTTAACCAGTAAAAAAATAAAAACAACAATAATTTTAGACATTTTTGAGAAATATGAAGTTATTTTTATTATTTAAAGATGGGAATTAGTTTGATATTGTTTATTGTTAATTTTTTGCTGTTGTAAAATGCAAAATAGGTTGTAAAATTTTTGCCAAAAATTAAAACAAATTAATAATGCAAGAATTTTATTCAAATAAAAAGTTTATCACCAATAGCAACGGCGATACACTAGAATCAAGGCTTAACGATAGTTTATCTAACACTCAATATTTTGATATTTTAGCTGGTTATTTTCGCCTTAGTGGTTTTAAAAAAATTTTTCATCACCTCCAAACAGTTGAAAAAATCAGAATCTTGGTTGGTATGAATCTCGATAAACAATCTTATCAATACATTAATTTAGCAAGGCAAAATCAGTTTAATTATCAAAATAAAACAGATATCACAGATGCTTATAAACAAAACCTGCAAGAGCAAGTTTTAAAAGATGAAAACGAGCAAGATCTCGAAATTTCGGCTTTAAAATTTATTGAATTTATCAAAAATAAAAAACTAGAAATCAGAGTTTATGCCAAGGGCAATTTGCATGCTAAAGTTTATATTTCTCGCTATAATCAGCAAGTTGCAAAAATCATTAAAGGCAGTGTTATTACAGGCTCTAGTAATTTTTCTGAAAACGGTTTAAATGCCCAGCAAGAATTTAATGTTGAGCTTCGTGATGATGCCGATTTAGCTTTTGCCTCACAACAATTCGAAAATTTATGGCAAGATGCAATTGAGGTTTCTAGCGATTTTGTTGAAACCATCACTACCAAAACTTGGCTTAACAACAGCATCACTCCTTATGAAATTTACTTAAAATTTTTATACGAATATTTTAAAGAAGATTTTGAAAATCACGATAGCGAACTAGACGATTATCCAGAAAAATTTAAAAAATTACAATATCAGCAAGATGCGGTAAATAGTGCTTTTAGAATCATCAATAATTATGGCGGAGTTTTTTTATCAGATGTGGTTGGGCTTGGCAAAACCTATATGGGAGCTATGCTGTGCAAAAGATTACTCGAAAATAATCATAAAAAAGTTATTGTGATTGCTCCTCCACATTTAATTGATAAAAATAATGCTGGCGGTTGGCAAAATGCTTTTGATGATTTTCATTTCAAGTCTAGGCAGTTTAAATGTTATTCTCTCGGGCTTTTAGATGATGTTATTAAAAATGAAAAAACCGAAAATTATGATATTGTTTTAATTGATGAATCTCATCGTTTTCGCTCCGAAAAAACTGGAAATTACCCTAAATTAGCTACAATTTGCCGTGGTAAAAAAGTTATTTTAATTAGTGCCACACCCTACAATAACAAACCTAACGATTTACTTGCTCAAATTAGCTTGTTTCAAAGCAAAAACGATAGCAATATTCCGCATTGCCAAAATTTAGAAGATTTTTTTAAGAGTTTAGAAAAAAAATTAAAACCACTCGATCGACAAGAAGATGTCGAAGAATTTATTAAAACCAGCCAAGCTAATGCTAAAGAAATTCGTTCGAAAGTTTTAAAATATCTAATGGTAAGAAGAACCAGAGCCGAAATTTTAAAAAGATACAGCGAAGATTTGCAAGCGCAAAACATCACATTTCCAAAAGTAAATAATCCTCAACCAATATATTACCAATTTAACGAAGCCGAAGATACAATTTTTCACCAAACTCTAATTGCCATAACAGATAAATTAACATTTATTCGCTATATTCCGCTTTCACAACATAAAAACCCGCCAAATGGCAAACAAAAAACCCAGCAAAATAATATGAAAGGTTTTATGAAAACTCTTTTATTAAAAAGGCTTGAAAGTAGCATTGAAGCTTTTAAAAACACCATTGCTCGTTTTATTGTTTCTTATAAGGGTTTTATTAATACCTATGAAAACGGCAAGGTTTTTGTTAGCAATAAATACTCACAAAAAATATTTGAGTTTTTTGAAAATGGCGAATATGAAAAGATTGAAGAATTAATAAATGATGGCGATGCCGATGAATATCCAGCATCAGATTTTAACAATGATTTACTTACTTTATTACAAGCCGATCTAAAAATTTTAAAGCAAATTTCTGATGATTGGCAATCAATTAAACGCGATCCTAAACTTATTGCTTTTAAAAATACATTAAAAAATGAACAACCTTTTAAATATGGTAAATCAATTATTTTTACCGAGTCGCAAGAAACTGCTAAATATTTAGAAAATAATTTACAAGCCCATTTTAACCAGCGCATTATTAGTTTTGCAGGGTTTGATGATTCTGCTAAAAGAGAAAAAATTCTAGAAAATTTTGATGATAACTCTCCAAACCCAAAAAATGATTACGATATTTTAATTACCACCGATGTTTTGGCAGAAGGTGTCAACCTGCATAAAGCCAATGTGGTGGTAAATTACGATTTACCTTGGAACCCTGCAAAAATGATGCAACGAGTTGGTAGAATTAACCGTATTAACACTAAATTTAAGCAAATTTTTATTTATAATTTTTTTCCAACCAAACAATCTAATGATGCTATTAAGCTTGAAGAATCGGCAAAAAGCAAAATCGCTTCTTTTAACTCTTTGCTTGGCAATGACAACAAGCTTTTAACCACTGACGAAGAAATAAAATCGCACAAACTAGATGGTTCAATGGCTTATTCGCAATTTACAGAAAATCAATACAACGAAGAAGAAAATGACAGCATCAAAGAAGATGAATATCGGCAAATAATAAAAAATATTGCAAAAGAAAACCCACAATTATTTGCAAAAATTATAAAATTACCTAAAAAATCAAGATCGGCAAGAGTGAGTTTTGAAAACGAATCTCATTTAGTTAGTTTTATCAAAAAAGGGCAGGCACAAAAATTTTATTTGGCTGATGAGTATAAAAATAAAGTGCCAACCGAGCTAGATTTTCTTCAAGCCGCTCAATATTTAGAAGCCGAACAAAACGAGCCAATTAGCAAATTTAACGACAAATTTCACTCTTTTTTAAAA
>CANEUR010000006.1 GCA_947441875.1 Rickettsiales bacterium
GCAGAGGCACAAGCAAAAGCAGCAGAGGCACAAGCAGAGGCACAAGCAAAAGCAGCAGAGGCACAAGCAGAGGCACAAGCAAAAGCAGCAGAGGCACAAGCAGCAGTAGATCAATTATGCACTGAACAGCAGGGTATTGAGTATAACAAACCAATTATATTCGTGGATGAAAATGGGAAAATTATTGGATACGGAATGAACCAAGACGGTGAAGTTCGTATTGAAGTATCTGTACATCATCGAAACACAGTTACAACAACTCAATGCTTCGATATTAAAAGAATTCATGGGAATGAAACTATCACATCTTATCCAGCTGGTGATAGTAATGGTAATGATTTGTTCGACGATGACCAGAGAAGAAACCCTGATATAGAAGGCTCAATAGAAAAATACTTTCAATCCAGTAACGGTGTTCTTTTGAGTACTGACAATGATTCTAGTCGCCTTACAGCATTCAGGGATGTAACACACGAAATGAGAAAAAATTATCATGTTGTAGATCTCACTAAAGATGATTGCCATAATTTAGTACAATCAAAAGTCGATATCGAAAAAGAACAAATAATTCTTAATTGCTTAAAGCAATCTTATCAACAAACACAACCTAGATCACATTGCGAACCAAACGGTGGGATGTGTTGTAAGTCAAAATCACCAATCCAACAAACCACCCAGCTAAATTAAAATAACCTCTCCAAATCATACTGCTTGTCGAAGGCATTGCCAAAGATGGGGCCGAATTTTGTAATTTCTGCTTTAGTGAGTGTTTTATTGGCATTGGCACTAAAATATTTTTCTAGCCCGAAGTTTAAAGTAGAGATGATAAAATTTAACACCAAACTAGGAGATGCCGATGCCGAAGCCACTCTATATTCTAGTCTTTTAATGTTTTTGCCTCCGATATTTTCGGCTCTGGTAATTCGAATAGCACAACTACGATTATTATAACCAAAACTTAAATTTACTGGACTAGTATTTTTGTGTTGCAAGAATAAAGAACGATTAGCTTTTATGCAGTAACGCAGGTAATCAGAGGTAAATAAATTTAAAATATCTAAATTTTCTTTGGTTTTTTCTAATAAAGCAACCGCCATTGGCAAATAAAAACTCTCAATAAAATTTTCATTATTTTGTTGTTTTGGCAACCATGATAAGCTAAATTGTAAAGCACTGCCGCAATCGTTTTTTAGAGGCTTGCCAGCAAAACTCACCCATAAATTATTTTGAGTAGCTAAACTATAAATATTTTTTTTGGTTTGTTCTATATTGTTAATTAAATCTAAAAAATTATTGGTGTGAATAAAAACTATTTCTAACTGCCCTAAACCTTGCTCGGTTTTACAATTTGGTATATTTGCTAAAAAAATTTGCAACTGCTCTTGGCTAGCAGAAATTAGCGGAGAAAGACTAGAAAAAACATAAAATTCTAGTTCGGAGCCAATATAAAAATCGCTACAATATTTTTCTGATTTTTGTTGAAAAGTTTTAATATTTGCTTGCAAAATTTGCATTTATTGCTAAAATTGATGTTGTTAAATTTTTTAACCTCATTTTAACTAATAAAAAATAAAATGGAAATAATTCTTGCAAATCCAAGGGGTTTTTGCGCTGGTGTAACAAGAGCAATCCAAACTGTTGAGCAAGCCTTACAGCTTTATGGCAAACCAGTTTATGTTCGACATGAAATTGTGCATAATAAATTTGTGGTAGAAAGTTTAAAAGCCAAGGGGGCAATTTTTGTGCAAGAAATTGCCGAAATACCACAAGGTGCCACCACTATTTTTTCGGCACATGGAGTTTCTGATGCAGTTGAAGAGCAGGCAACAAATCACAACCTCGATGTAATAGATGCAACTTGCCCACTGGTTAGCAAAGTTCATCGCGAAGCCAAGAAATATGCAGAAGATGATTTTGAGCTAATTTTAATTGGTCATAAAGGGCATCCAGAGGTAGAGGGCACCAAAGGAAGGGTAGGTAAAGAGGTAATTTTAGTTTCAAACGAAGAAGAAGCTCAAAATGTGCAGTTAAAAAGCCAAAAAATCGCTTATGTAACCCAAACAACTCTTAGTGTTGATGATACTAAAAAAATTGTTGAAATTTTAGAAAAAAGATTTCCGCAATTACAAAAAGGTTTAGCAACTAAAGATATCTGTTATGCCACTCAAAACAGGCAAGATGCAGTGCGACAACTTGCTACCAAGGTTGATGTATTAATTGTTTTAGGGGCAAAAAATTCTTCTAATTCTAACAGATTATGCGATTTAGGCAAAGAATGTGGTTTGCCTTCATATTTAATTAACAATGCTTGCGATATTGAGGCTAGATGGTTTTTTGGTATTAACAAAATTGGTATTACCGCCGGAGCCTCAGCGCCAGAGGTTTTAGTGCAAGAGGTGATTGATAAAATTAAACATATTTCTCAAACCCCAGTAACAGTATCAGAAATGCAAGGTATTAACGAAAATGTTTTTTTTGCTTTACCAAAAAAAGTAAGAAAATCTCATGACTAAACTACATCAAGTTTTTATTTTTTCTGCTGGTCGAGGCGAACGCATGATGCCTCTTACAGCAACTATTCCTAAGCCACTTGTTGAGGTTAAACAAAAACCTTTACTTGGGCATATTTTAGATAATTTATCAAAATTGCCCTATTTAAAAAAAATTATTGTTAATGGTTATTATTTAGCAGAGCAAATTGAAAGTTATTTACAAAAAATACACAATCCAAAAATAATTTTTTCATTTGAGCAAGAAAAACTTGAAACTGGCGGAGGGCTGGTTTATGCTAAACAACATCTTAACTTTAACGAGCCATTACTCACTATAAATGCCGATACTATTTGGCAAGATCCACAAAACTTGCCAGATATCGAATATCTTTATCAAAAATGGCAACAAAACCAGTGTTTAATAATGTTGGGCTTAAAAAAGGTTACCGATTTTTACGGTTATAATGGCAATAGTTTTGGCGGTGGCGATTTTGAGATGATTAATCATCATCTTTATCGTTTTTTACAATCAATGCAATATGTTTTTGTAGGCTTGCAAATTATCGATCCAAAAATTTTGCTTAATGCACCTAGCAAGTGTTTTTCGATGTCGCATTTTTATAAATCTGCAATAGGCGAAAATGGCTTATTACACAATATCAAAGGCACCGAATTGTTAGGCAAATATTACCATGTTGGCACTATTGAAAACTTGGCAATGGCTCAAAAATATTTTTAATATGATTAATTATTTGCTAAAATTTCAAAATTTTGATAAGAACTTTAAAATGTTTTTACCAATCTTTACTGTGCTTTTTTTGTTGTTTTGTATTTTAGCAAGTTTTTCTATTTATCGCTCGCCACTTGACTATCAACAAAGCAATGCGGTCAAAATTATGTATATTCATGTGCCTGCAGCTTGGCTTTCGTTATTAATTTATACTTTAATCTTTATTTTTAGCATTTTTTCTTTTATTTATAAAAATCCTTTCTTCTCAATTATTGCACGCAGTATTGCCAGTATTGGTTGCTCTTTTACTCTAATCACCTTGCTTACTGGGGCAATTTGGGGCAAACCTATCTGGGGCACTTGGTGGGCTTGGGATGCTCGACTTACTTCGGTTTTGTTCTTGTTTTTTTTATATCTTGGTTATATACTTATTTACGATAATTTGTGGCAAGAAAAAAATGGCGAAAAATTATCGGCAATAATTGCTATTATTGGCTTTATTAATGTGCCAATCATTAAATTTTCGGTAGAATACTGGAATTCACTACATCAGCCAGCAAGTATTTTGCGTTCTGGTGGCGTTGCTATTCATAACGATATGTTGTTGCCATTATTACTTACTTTTGCCACTTATTTTTGTTATTTTATTTTGCTTGGCTTAATAAACACTCATAATTTAATTCTTATCAAAAAACTTAACCATGACTTACATCGTTACCGATAATTGCATTCGTTGTAAATACACCGATTGTGTAGCAGTTTGCCCTGTTGACTGCTTTTATGAAGGAGAAAATATGTTAGTAATTGATCCTGATGCTTGCATTGATTGTGGGGTTTGTGTGCCAGAATGTCCTGCCGAAGCAATTGTTGCCGAGGCTCCTGAATTTATCAATTGGCTTGAGCTTAATAAAAAATATGCTAAACAGTGGCCAAATATCACCAAAAAAAAACCAGCCCTGCCCGAGGCTAAAGAATTTGATGGAGTTCAAAATAAACTTGCTAAACATTTTAGCTCAAATTCTGCCAAAAAAGAAAATAATCTTATTAATAAATTAAATCTCGATGATGTATAATTTACAACAAAATGTTTTAGCTTGCCAAAATTTAAAAAAACCTAAAGCAATTGTTTTTGATTGGGATAACACCTTGGTTGATACTTGGCCCATAATTCATATGGCAATTAATCACACTATGCAAGCAATGCAAAAACCACAACTTAGCTTAAATGAGGTGCGTAATTATGTGCATAAATCAATGAGAGAGTCTTTTCCAGATATTTTTGGCAATAATTGGCAAGAAGCTGGCGAAATTTATAAACAGTGCTATAAAAAAAATCATATTTCTGCTATTAATTTATTACCTAATTCTCTTAATTTAATACAAGAAATACATCAACAAAATATTTTGCAATTTTTGGTAAGCAACAAAATTGGAGCAACTCTACGCCTAGAAGCCAATAAACTTAACATCGAACAATATTTTTTTGCCATTGTAGGAGCAGGCGATGCTTACTACGATAAACCAGATCCTGCACCATTGCATTTGGCATTGCTTGGCTCTGATATTGAACCAACTAAAGATGAAGTTTGGTTTGTAGGCGATACCATTGCCGATGTAGAATGTGCCTATAATAGCGGTTGCACTCCTATTGTTTATGGCCATAGCGATAATCAAATATCACAATCAATACCTTTGCAACTATTACAAGAAGGCAAAAACAATCAAGGACCAATCCCAATTTATTTTAATCACCAAGAGTTGATAAATATTTTAAAAAACCATGCTTAGCATTAAAAATTTAAGCATAACTTTTACTCAGCAACAGCAACAAAATAAAGTAGTTGAAAATTTTTCACTAAATTTAAATCAAAATGAAGCATTAACTTTACTTGGCGAAAGCGGTTGCGGTAAATCAAGTATCGGTTTAGCAATTATGGGTTTATTGCCCACCAATGCTAGCTGTAGTGGTGAAATTATTTTTGAGCAACAAAATTTATTACAGCTCTCTAAAAATCAGTGGCCAAAAATACTAGGTAAAGATTTGGCAATGATTTTTCAAAATAGTTCGGCACTTAATCCTTTACACACCATAGGGCAACAAATAGCCGAAGCCATAACCATTCATCAACCTAGTTTATCAAAAAAATTAGTTCAGCAAAAAGTTGTTGAACTTTTAAAATTAGTTGAACTCAATAATTTTTACGATCGTTTAAAAAATTATCCACATCAGCTTTCAGGTGGCGAAAAACAACGAGTATTAATTGCTATTGCTTTGGCAAATAATCCAAAACTTCTCATTGCCGACGAACCAACCGCATCTCTTGATTTAACAACTTGCCAAAAAATTTGGCAATTACTTGCTAAATTAAAAAAACAAACCTCAATTTTACTTATCACTCATCAGCAAGAGTTAATTAATAATTTTGCTACTCAATTTATCGACAGAGAAATAGTTTTAAAACAAAATAATTTAAAAAGCTGGCCAACTTTAACAGCCCCAGTGCAACTAAATTCGCCAACAGTTTTACAAGCAAGCAATATTAAGGTTTTGTTTGCTAAAAAAATTGCTTTGCAAAATGTAAATATTACTGTGAAACAAAAACAAAATGTTGGTATTTTAGGAGCCAGCGGTAGCGGTAAATCTACTTTCGCTTTGGCAATTACTAATTTATTAGATTCTTCTGCTAAATTTTATGGACAGATTCAATTTTTTGAAAAATACAACTGGCAACAGCATCAAAAATTATTACGAGCCAAAGTGCAGATTGTTTTTCAAGATCCGTTTTCGGCACTAAACCCCCGATTTAATATTGAAACTAGTATTATTGAAGGGTTGAAAATACATAAAATGCTTAACAAACAAAAAAATATAGATGTATTATTTGATTGCTTAAAACTGCCTTGTGCAATTAAAAAAATGTATCCGCATCAGCTTTCTGGCGGACAAAAACAAAGAGTTGCTGTAATGAGAGCCTTTATTTTGGAGCCAGAAATTTTACTACTCGACGAACCAACATCAGCTCTTGATCATAACTCACAGTGCGATTTTTTGCAGTTATTACTAAACTATCAACAACAAAATAACATCACCTATATTACTATTTCGCACAGCGAAGAGGTAATTAAAGCCATCAGTCATCAGCAATACAATTTAGAAATGTTGCACCACTAATACCAATCTCACTTCCATAATACAATAAACAAAATGGTAAATAAAGCAAAATAAATTACTGATGCAACAGTTCCAACTTATATTTAGAAGATAATTAACGACTTAAAGTTTGAAAAATGGTGCAATTTTTTAAATTCATTAAATTAGAATGAAGGATTTTTTCTATCTTATTAACCGATGTTATATTGTTATTTATACTTGACATATATTTTACTATTTTGTTAAATTAATTATACCAATTCTCAATAAACACAATAAAGTCAACAGTCCCATACTATTAAATGGCAAGCGCATTTTTTGTTGTAGGTAAAAAAATTATTTAATATTTTATGCACCACAATTATTTCAACTATCTACAACAAAAAATAAGTATTTTACCTGGGATTGGCGAAAGTTTGGCAAAATATTTAAAAAAACTATTAAACAACGATTGTTTATTTGATTTATGCCTGCATTTGCCAAGCAAAGTTGAGCCAATTACTCAAACTATAGATTTTCACTTACAAAGCAAGCAACTAGCAGTATTAAGCGGAGTGGTACAAACACATCAAGAACCTCAAAATAGCAAACAACCTCATAAAATTGTATGCCAAAATCAAAATTATTATTTTAGTTTAGTATTTTTTAAAATTTTCCCAAGCCAACTACAAACAATGAAAATCGGGCAAGAAATTGCTGTTCTTGGTTATGTAAATAAAAATTTTAGTGGCTTTGAAATTTTACATCCCATTAAAGTTGTGCCTCTCAAACAAATAAAGTTTTTACCTAAAATTCACCTCACCTACCCTTTAAGCGCTGGTATTACTAATCAGTTAGTGATAAATAAAATTCAACAAATTCTTGTTAAAATGCCTATTGATGCCATTGAGTGGATTTCACCTCAAATCAAACAACAACATAATTGGCAAGGTTTTTATGCTTCTATCAAATCTCTACATCAAGCTGTAGCCCAAACTCAAATAGAAAACCCCTATTGGCCTGCCCGCAGAAGATTAGCTTTTGATGAACTTTTAGCTTGGCAACTTGCCACTTTAATGACCAAACAAAAACTTGTAGTAGCTAGCAAAAATATCATTTGCCATGATCACCATCTGATAAATAATTTTATTGCCTCCCTGCCCTTTTCTCTAACTCTTTCACAACAACAAGTGAGTCAAGAAATTTCTGCCGATATTTTATCAAACAAACCAATGTTTAGGCTTTTGCAAGGCGATGTTGGCAGTGGCAAAACAGTGGTAGCAATTATTGCTTGCTTGCAAGCGATTTCTTGCCAAAAACAAGTGGCGGTTCTTGTTCCTACAACTATTTTAGCACTGCAACATTTTAAATATTTTTCACAACTTTTACAACAATTTAATATCAAAATTGGTTTATTGATTTCAGATCTAAAAAAAACCGCCAAACAAAAACTCCTAAAACAACTAAAAAATCAAGAACTCGATTTAATAATTGGCACCCATGCCCTACTTGAACCAGAGGTTGAATTTGCTAATTTGGGCTTAGCAATTATAGACGAACAACACCGTTTTGGAGTAACACAAAGACTCACCATAACTCAAAAAGGCAACAACATCGATTTACTACTGATGAGTGCCACTCCTATTCCGCGCAGTTTGATGATGGCAATTTATGGCGATACTGCAATAAGTGTTATTCAGAAAAAACCAATGCAACGTAAAAAAATCACCACTTTGTTAATGTCTAGTAAAAAAATTACCGAATTAAGTCAATCATTACTAAAATTTCTTGATAAATCAGAAAAAGTTTATTGGATTTGCCCTGCCATCGAAGAAAAAGAAATTACAGAAGAAATTTTTGAAAACAACACTATAAATCTTACTTCGGTACAACCTCGTTATAATGAGTTAATTAAGATAATTCCTGCCAAGCATTTGGCGGTGCTACACGGCAAACTAAAAGATCAAGAAAAAGATGCTGTAATGTTAGAATTTGCCGATATTAACAGTGAGAAAAAAATTTTAATCGCCACCACAGTAATTGAAGTAGGAATAGATATAAGCTCTGCCACTACAATTATTATTGAAAACGCCGAAAATTTTGGATTGGCTCAACTGCATCAATTAAGAGGAAGAGTTGGTAGATCTGATTTATCTTCGTTTTGCATTTTACTTTATAACAATACTCAACCAAAACAACGCTTACAAATTTTAAAACAATCTGATGATGGTTTTTTTATTGCCGAACAAGATTTAAAATTAAGAGGAAGTGGCGAAATCATTGGCACCAAGCAAAGCGGATTTCCTGAGTTTAAAATTGCTAATCTTGCTATTGATTATGATTTATTAGCAATTTGCCACAAACACGCCACAGAAATTTTAGCAAGCAACAACAACGAGATGTGGCAAATTTACCAACAACTAATGACTATTTTTAATTACCAAAACTGCTTAGATTACTGCCGTGGTTAAATAATGGTAATCGGCATAACTTGGTATTTTTTAAGGATTGTTGTGTTTTTAAATTTATAAAGATACTCAATTAAAAGCAGTATAACTAACGATATAACCAACAATCCCATAAAGAAATGATATTAGTTTCTTTTTTCGCCAAAAAGATGTAAAAGATGAACGAATAAATTAATAAAATCCATATATAAATTCAAAGCACCCCAAAGAGCAATTTTATTAACTTGCTCAGAATCGGAATGAGCGAACTGAAAATAATTTTCTTTGATTTTTTGAGTATCGTATGCAATTAAACCAATAAAAATAAATACTGCAATAACTGAGATTATTAATTGCAAACCACTACTTTTTAAAAAGATATTTACTAAAGAAGCAATTAAAATGCCAATAACACCCATAATTAAAAAAGAACCAAAACTGGTTAAATCTTTTTTAGTTGTGTAGCCGTATAAACTCATTAAACCGAAGGTAGAAGAGGTAATAAAAAATATTCTTACAATACTTTGAGCAGTATAAATTAAAAATATTGAAGACAAAGAAACACCTATTGCACCAGCATAAACATAAAGAAAAGTGCGAATTTGTGAACTGGTTAAAGAATTAAATTTAAAACTTACAAACAAAACCAAAGCCAATGGAGCAAAAATAACTAACCATTTTAAAGGAGTGCCAAAAATTGCTTGCATTAAAGCAGGAGATTGAGATAGTAAAAACGAAACTAACCCAGAAACAATTAAAGCGATAGACATATGTTTGTAAACATTTGCCATATAATCGCGAAGGGCAGAATCATAAGTTGAACTAGAAGCAGAACTTATAAAAGAAGAATTGTTTTGCTGAAACATAAAATAAAAATTTTAGTTAATGGACCATTGCATCACTACATTTGTTTTAATTTTTTGCTATGTTTTCAGGTAAGAAATTTTACCTATTTTTAGCTTCATATCAAACATATTAAGCTAAAAAGTAGTTGAAATTTATACCAAAAATGGCAAAAAAATAAAATATAATTTAGTGGTGTAGCAGTTCCTTAATATTTGGTTTTGTTGAGTTTTGCTTGCAATCAAAAAAACAACTACTTAAAAATAATAACTCACAAAAAAACAAATGCAAGTAAGATTTTAAAAAAATTATTGACTGTATAAATTTTAATGATAACATTTTGTTAAATCTAGAACAATTTTTTATTTAAAAAATCTAAACTCTGTTTATGTCACAATCTCTTTTGCCTTCACAATTTCGTGTTTTACTTATTTATAGCTCCGCAGCTCTTTCATTAACTTTAATGATGTTACTACTTAATATAATCACCATACCAGAAATCATTCAAGTTTTAGGGCTTTCTCCTCACGGAGTAGAAGCTAAAGTAATTACTAATATTTTAATTAGAATACAAGAAGTAACTAATAATATTATAGATATTATTGCCAAGTTATTTTCGAAAGTTCTAAATAGTTTTGGTATGGGCGATATTGATATTTCTAAAATTAAAATTAAACCAGGTACTCATGGCATCCCTCCTGTTGAAGAGGTTGGGGTGGGGGTTGGCGAAATACCTACTGAAAATATTGGATCTGAACAAAATGAACAATGCGACAAAAATGGTATTTGCTCTTATTAATCTATTTCGTTTATTTTTACTTTTTCTTATCGCTATATTTTTTTATCCTTTTTATAAAGAGAAATTAGTTTATTGGTTTTTTTATAAAGCTGGCCCTTCTTTTATTAAGTTAGGCCAAGTTTTATCGGTAAGAGCCGATTTAATTGGGCAAGATTTAGCAAATCAACTAGCTAAATTTCAAGATCAAACAAAGCCTTCTTCCCATAAATTAATTAAAAAAATTTTACAAAAACATTTTCAAAATATTGATGATATTTTTTTAACATTTAATTATCAACCAGTTGCCTCGGCTTCTATTGCCCAAGTTCATAAAGCTCAATTAAAAAACGGTTCTGTGGTAGCAATAAAAATTTTACATCCAAATATTAGAAAGGTTTTTTATCGCGATATCAAAACAATTTATTTTCTTGCAAAAATTGTGAATATTTTTAGCAATTTTTATGCCAAAAATATCACTGATATTGCCAACTTACTTAGTGAGGTTGCAAAATTTGAATTAAATCTTTTGCAAGAAGCCTCAAATGCTTCACAATTAAAAGAAAATCTAGCCGGTTTATCTGGTTTCTATGTGCCAAAAATTTTTTGGCATTATTGTTCTTGCGAAATTATGGTAAGCGAATGGCTTGATGCTATTCCTTTTTCCGATAAAACAGCAATTGCCAATAGCAATGCCAATAAAATTGAGGTGGCAAAAAATTTGGTTTTAAGTTATTTTCACCAAGTTTATGAAGATGGTTTTTTTCATGCCGACATGCATCCTGGTAATTTATTTTTACTAAAAAATGGCAATATTGCAGTTGTTGATTTTGGCATCATGGGTAAAATTAATAAAAAAACTCGGTTAATTATTGCCAAAATACTCATTGCTTTTTTGCATAAAAATTATTTACAAGTTGCTAAACTGCACATCGAAGGCGATTTTGTTCCAACAAACACTAATTTGCAAGATTTATCTTTGGCATGCAGGCAAATTGGCGAAATGATAGTAGATATTGATGTTAAATCAATATCTTTAGCTAAACTACTTTCGGCATTAATTGAAATGACTAAAAACTACCAAATGTCGGCAAAACCAGAGTTACTTTTGTTGCAAAAAACCTTGTTGCTAGTAGAAGGTGTAGGGGTTGCTTTAAATCCAAATTTAAATATTTGGAATTTAGCTCGACCATGGGTAAAAAACTGGGCAAAAAATAATATTGGTTTTGATGCCAAATTAAAAGATGCCCTACTTGATATCTTTTATTTTATTAAAAATAAAATAAAAGAAAATTAGTGATGCAACATTCACCTAAATATGGGAATTGGTATAATTCTTGACAACAACAAAAAAACTTACAAATAACTAGTTGCAAAAATTAAAATAAGCAATAAAATTTAGGGTATAATATTTCTTTATGAATTTTACCTAAACGTTTTCTATATGGTGGCAATAATTATTAATGGTCTAGAAATTTCTAAGCAAATGAAGTCTAAAATAACTTTGCAGGTTGAAGAAATCAAAAAACAATTTCATATCACCCCTACTTTAGCTGTTATTTTGGTAGGCAACAATCCTGCTAGCGAAATTTACGTGAGTAACAAAGAAAAATCTGCCCATGCTGTTGGCATGAACTCTATCCAATTCAAAATGGCATCCGATATTTCCGAATCCGAATTAATAAATAAAATAATTGAGTTAAACGAAAACAAAAATGTACATGGTATTTTGGTGCAGTTACCACTACCAAAACACATTAACCAGGCTAATATTATCAGCGCTATTAATCCGCTAAAAGATGTAGACGGTTTTCATATTGTTAATGTTGGCAAACTTTCAGTAGGAAATATTGAAGGGCAAGAAAAAGCTATTATACCATGCACTACTTTGGGTTGTATGCATTTAGTAAAAACAATTTATGGTAATAATTTATCTGGTTTAAAAGCTCTTGTTATTGGATCATCTAATATTGTTGGTAGACCACTAGCAAGGCTTTTAATGCTTACTGGTTGCACCGTTACTACTGCAAATCGTCACACTATTAATTTAAAAAGTGAGTGTTTAAGAGCTGATGTCATTTTTTCTGCCACAGGGGTGCCTAATTTAATCACTGCTGATATGGTGCATGAAAATTCGGTTATTATCGATATTGGCATTGTAAGAGTTGTTGCCGAAAACGCCAAAACTAAAATTGTGGGCGATGTAGATTTTGAAAATGTTAAAAAAATTGTTAAAGCTATTAGCCCAGTTCCTGGTGGCGTTGGCCCTATGACCATCGCCTATTTATTACAAAACACACTTGATTGTTGTTTGCAACAAATTTCTTTTAGTTAAATATGATAAAACTCAACAAAATAAATATTTTTATCCATAATATTATTAATAAAATACAAAAAACTTTTCTGCAAAATACAAAAATCATCATTGCTTTATTAGTTTTATTATTAGTTTTTACAACAATATTTTTTGGCTATTTACAACATCAAAATAATATATCCAAAAAATTTTCAACTCTTTTACATCAGGCAATTGTTTTGCAAGAAACTAATCCAATTGAAGCAAAACAAAAAATTATCGATATTTATCAAAATAAAAAAACTCCTATCAACATAAAACAAGTAGCTGGTTTGCGCTATGCTTCGGCACTTATCGATACCAAAAAAAAAGAGGCAATAGAAATTTATCAACAACTTATAAAATGTTCTAGTTGCGATTTATATTTACAAGAACTACCTAAATTATTATTGGCAAAAACTCTTATTTCACAAGAATCTTTGCCAGAAAATATTAAAAATATCAACACACAGCTACAAAACCTCGAATCTAGTTCTCGGCTTTTTCGCTATCATATTGCCGAACAGAGAGGTTATTTTGCTATTACTCAAAATAATTTAGCCGAAGCTTATCAAATATTTGAATCTATCGCCAAAAATCCCGATACCGAAAAAAATCTTAAAAATAGAGCCGAAAATTTACTTTCATTTATTATCAATAAAGGTTATCAACCAAAATCTTCTTAAAATATGCCAATCTCAATTTTAATGCCAGCCCTATCGCCAACTATGAAAGAAGGCAATCTTGCTAAATGGCTAAAAAAACAAGGCGACAAAATCAAAGCTGGTGAAGTTATCGCCGAAATAGAAACCGATAAAGCCACCATGGAGGTAGAAGCGGTTGACGAAGGTATTTTAGGTAAAATATTAATTGCCGAAGGAACCGAAAATGTGCCAGTTAACACTTGCATAGCTCTTATTTTAGAAGAAGGTGAAAATCTCAATGCTTTAGATAGTTATCAAGAGCCACAATTAGTCAAAGAAAACACCACTCAAGCAATAACCAATCAGCAAATAACCGATAATAAAAATATTGTTACACAAAAAACCACCAACAATACTTCCAGCAATCATAATGGTTTACAAAACCATGTTAAAAACACTCCTAAAGCTAGTCCATTAGCAAAAAGAGTTGCCCAAAATGCCAATATTAGCCTACAAAATATTATCGGCACAGGGCCAAATTCTCGAATCATCAAAAAAGATGTGCTTTTGGCTATTCAAAACCAATCTCATCAAGCCAGCAAAAAACTTTACCGTAATCCACAACTCACTACTCCAATCAAAAATAATAATATCAGAAAAATAATAGCTAAAAGATTACAAGAATCTAAACAAACAGTTCCACATTTTTATTTATCCTGCGAATTAAATATTACCAAATTAAACGAATTAAGAGCCACCATAAATAGTGTTGCTACTATCAACAAAACAGGCTTACCAGAATATAAAATATCCGTGAACGACATCATCATAAAAGCAACAGCTATGGCTCTTAAAAAAACTCCTTCTGCTAATGCCGCATGGAGTGATGAGGCAATATTACTTTACAACAACATAGATATTTCTATGGCGGTAGCAATTGATGGCGGTTTAATCACCCCAATAATCAAAAATGCCGACCAAAAATCATTACAAGAAATTTCTCACGAAGCAAAATCATTAATTAAAAAAGCCAAAGATGGTAAATTACAGCCAGAAGAATTTCAAGGAGGATCTTTCAGTATTTCAAACCTAGGAATGTTTGGTATCGATCAATTTTGTGCCATTGTCAACCCCCCACAAAGCTGTATTTTAGCAGTTTCAAGAGCTATCGAAAAACCTATTGTAGAAAACGGTCAAATCAAAATTGCTAGCATGGTTAATTTTACTATTTCTTGCGATCATCGAGTAATTGATGGTGCAGTTGGAGCCGAATTTTTAAAAGCTTTACGTTTATACATCGAGCAGCCAGTTTTAAATTTATTGTAATTCATTTTTTGCAATGATCAGAATTTTTCAATTACCTCAATATTCTCAAATCAAAACCACATCGCTTTATGATATCGACGATTTTCACTCATTAAAAAAAAATATCGCCTGGATCGATCTACAAGATCCAAGCCAAGCTCAAATCAAAGAAATAGAAGAATTCTATAGCATTAATTTTCCCACTAGGCAACAACAAGAAGAAATAGAAATATCTTCACGCTATCTCGAAAATTACGGCACAATCAAA
>CANEUR010000007.1 GCA_947441875.1 Rickettsiales bacterium
AGGGTCTTTGAGACATTCAATTGCCAAATCGGATTGCGGTTTTGGCAAGCATAATGCAAAATTAGTTATCGCTTTGCCTTGTCTTGCAATAAGCTTGCTTTCAATTTGCATCACCAAAACATTACGCGACCAGTTGTTTTGTATGGTTTTTTTAGCATACCAAACACGGTCTTCACTATTTTTAAGTTTATCAAGCAAAACTAAATTATGTCCCCATGGCAATTGTCCAACAGCTTGTTGGACAATTTGCTCATCAGGCCAACCTTCGGCAAAAGAGCGCATATAGAGTAGATTGGTGCGGGAAAAGCCCCTCATCTCGGGGAAGGCAGTTCGTAAATCATAAGCTAACCGCTCAATAACTTTCGCCCCCCAGCCTTGCTTTTCTTGTCTAGTTAAAATCTCATTGCCAATTTGCCAATACAAAAGCACTAATTCTTTATTTACCGCCAGAGTTGCACGTTGCTGAGCGTTATGAATTTTTATTTTTAACTCTGATAGCCAATCAATATAGCCTATTGGTGGCTGGATTATCAAATTATTGTCTTTTTTCATAATTAAGAGCCTCCTTCAATTTCTTTGATTATTTCATCAATTGAGATGCGTAGTTGGCTAATTTTGTTAACTGTGTTTTTAATTTTGGCATTTAGTTTAGTAATATCAACCACTTCACGATTATCTTTTGCTTCAACATAGCTACTAACCGATAAGTTGTAATCTTTAGCAACAATCTCTGCATATGGCACCGATCTAGCAAAATGCAGAATATTTTCTTTACTATCAAACACTTGCATAATCTGGCTGATGTTATCTTCGGTTAAAACATTGTTGTTGGTTTCTTTTTTAAACAAGCCACTAGCATCAATAAATTGGGTGTTGGTGTCTTTTTTATTTTTCGCAAGAACCAAAATTGTAACCGCAATTGAGGTGCCATAAAACAAGTTTGAAGCCAGTGAAATAATGGTTTCAACATAGTTATTATCTACCAAGTATTGCCTTATTTTTTGTTCGGCTCCGCCACGATAAAAAATTCCAGGAAAGCAAACAATTGCCGCCCGCCCTTTGCTTGAAAGATAGCTTAATGCATGAAGCACAAAAGCAAAATCGGCTTTTGATTTTGGGGCAAGCACTCCTGCTGGGGCAAAGCGATCGTCGTTAATTAAGGTGGGATCATCAGAGCCGATCCATTTCACCGAATAAGGTGGGTTAGAAACAATAGCATCAAATAGTTTGCTGTTTCCAAAATGAGGCTGAAGCAAAGTATCGCCTAACTTAATTTCAAACTTATTGTAATTAATGTTGTGTAAAAACATATTCATTCTAGCAAGGTTATAAGTGGTGTGGTTTAACTCTTGGCCAAAAAAACCTTCTTCAATAATATGGGCATCGAAATGCTTTTTAGCTTGCAACAATAAAGAGCCCGAGCCACAAGCAGGATCGTAAATTTTGTTGACAGTTTCTTGCTTGTGCATTGCAAGTTGGGCAATTAATTGAGAAACATTTTGCGGGGTAAAAAATTCACCGCCAGATTTGCCAGCATTGGCGGCATAGTTAGAAATAAGAAATTCGTAAGCATCGCCAAACAAATCAATTTGACTACCAGAAAAATCACCAAATTCTAACTCGGCCACTCCTTTAAGAACGGCGGTTAAACGGGTGTTTTTATCTTTTACTGTATTGCCAAGACGGTTGCTAGTGGTATCAAAATCGGCAAAAAGACCTTTAATATCGTTTTCTGAAAGATAGCCGATGGCTGATTTTTCAATTTCAGAGAAAATTTTGGCTAGGTCTGTGTTGAGGCTTTCGTTGTTATGAGTATTTTTAATAACATTAGCAAATAGCTGGCTAGGATAAATAAAATAGCCTTTGGTTTTAATGGCATCATCTTTAATGGCAGGAGTAATAACTTTATCGGCAAGTTCTAAGTAATTAATAGTTTCATCGCCTTTCATATAAGAAGCAAAATTTTCGCTGATAAAACGATAAAAAAGCGTGCCTAGCACATATTGTTTGAAATCCCAGCCGTCAACTGCACCTCGAACTTCGTTGGCAATTTGCCAGATTTGGCGTTGTAGAGTTGCTCTTTGTTGTGTGCTTTTCATTTTTTACTTTTTTGATAATAAATAGAATTTTATGTTTTGCCATATTTTAAAAAATGACAATTATTTTTCAATGATTTTAGTTACTAGAATTGTTATGGTATCTAGTAATTAAATCATTTTCTAAACTAAAATGCGAGTGTATTTTTAGATTTTGCAAAGCATCGTTAATTGCTAAAATATTGAGATTTTGCACTGCTGATAAACCTTCGTTGCCAAGTATTTTTTGGCTTTTTATCCAGATTAATTCTTGCACTAAATTTTGCTGTAAAAAACCAGTAAATAATTTGGCTCCACCTTCTAGCAAAATCGAGTTAATATTATGCTGATAAAGTTTTTTAAGCAATAATTCTAGATCAAATAAGCCGTTTTGATGTGGCAAAAAAATTGCTTGATGATTCTGGTTTTTAGCAAGCCATTGTTGTAAATTTTTATTGTGTTGCTGATTCGTTGCGGTAATAATATAAATGATAGTTTGGTTATTAAAAACCGTTTCACAAAAAGTAAAATCAAGATTGGCACTTACAATAATTTTAATTGGCGACAAATGCTCTAAACCAGCAATTCGACAATCTAAACTTGGATTATCTTGTTTTACAGTATTTGCACCCACCATAATTGCCTGATATTGGCTTCGTAGCCAATTGCCATATTGCCTTGCTTGCAATGAGGTTATCCATCTGCTTTGTTGGTTTTGAGTGGCAATTTTACCATCAAGAGAAGTGGCGATTTTAGCGGCGAGCCAAGATTTTTGATGTTTTTTAGCATAGAAAAAAAATTCATCTCGAGCTTCTGTAAAATTATTTAACAGTACCACCTCTATTTTTGCTTCTTGTAAGGCTTTAATACCCAAGCCGTTCACTCGCAAATCTATATCTTGATGACAAATCACTACTTTAGCAATTTTATGCTCAATAATACTTAATACACAAGGGTTTGTTTTGCCATAGTGAGAACACGGCTCAAGAGTTACAAACATTGTTGCCCCAATTAACAAATGTTTATTTTCCACTTTACTGATGGCAATCACTTCGGCATGAGGCCTACCGCCAAAAGCTGTTGTAGCAGCACTAAGAACTTGATTATCTTTGACAATAACACAACCAACACTAGGGTTTTCGGATGTATTGCCAAAATTAATTTTAGCCATTCTTATGGCGTAATTAACAAATTTCAGATCATTTTGAGTTAAATTAATCATTTATGTGAAAATTATTTGCTATTCTTAACCAGAAAACTAAAATTTAGCATACTTTTTTTAAAATAACACAAAATATGAAACAATTTTTTATTATCTTCATTTTATTTATCTTAAACTCTTGCGCCACAAGCGAATTCAGTAATCCAAAATTTACTAATAAACTGCCAAGCAATATTCCTTATGATAATAATTTACCGGCTCCAAGCCCAGATTTTTACATAAGAACTCAGCCAATTTATAATCAAAATTACAAATCAATGACTTATTCTAATCCATATATCATTCCTCAACCTTATTATCCTAATTATGATGTTGACAAATACTACACATTACCTTTAAAATATTCTCATCCAAATTAAAACTCAACCAAAAATATGTTTAGCACTGCTGTAAAAATTTTCAAAACTTCATTACTTTTTATGTTGCCGTGCTTGATTTGTGGCTGTTATTATCTTTATCCACACGATGATCCTTTACCAGATTCTTACTTCCAAAACAGCAATAACAACCAGCAACAGCCAGTAAATCAACAATATCAGTCTACTTATTCAAATCAAAATCCTGTTCCTCCAAATAAATATTATGTTCCTGCTAATCAGGTAAATTATCAGCAACAATATGGTTATCAGCCAGTTTATGCTCCACAGCCAGTTTATTATCCGTATCAATATTATCAAGGCGGCTCAACAATTTATACCAATCCTTATGTTATTCCGCAACCAGTTTTGCAACAAATGCCTCAAATTCAAGACCAAGATCAATACTACAAAATTCCTAATAATTCTCAATTTTTTGATACTAACCGTTAATTTAAAAAAATATGGCTAAAATTATTATTTATACAAAAGATATCTGCCCTTACTGCACCAAAGCCAAAGCCTTGTTGCAAAAAAAACAAGTGCAATTTAGCGAAATAAAAGTAACCAACGAGCAAATCAAAGCCGAAATGGTTGCCAAAGCTAATGGCAGGCTTACAGTGCCGCAAATTTTCATCAATAATCAGCATATTGGCGGTTGTGATGATTTATATTTACTTGAATCTACCAATAAACTTAATGATTTATTAAAAAAGTAACCTATGAAAAACTGTCTCACAAAAAAAATTATTTCTGCTCTTGCTCTTTTTATTGCTATTGGCTTTCTATATGCTATGAAGCATATTTTTTTGGCTAATTTGCTACTAATTTTATTGGTTATTTTTGCCACTCCGCTTAGAGTCTACTTAATTTCAAAATCAATAATGCAACTTATTCATTTTTTAAAGCTTGCTCCAAAAATTTCTAATACCGAGAAAATCGCTCTCACATCTGGCACAGTTTGGGTTGATGGCGAACTTTTTTCAGGTAAGCCAAATTTTACCAAAATATGGCAAGAGCCTTATCCAAACTTAACTCCCGAAGAACAAAGCTTTTTAGATAATCAAGTAAATAAAGTTTGTGAAATGTGCAACGATTATCAAGTGCAACAGCTTAAAGACTTACCGCAAGAAGTTTGGCAATTTCTAAAGCAAGAAAAATTTTTTGGCATGATTATTCCAAAAAGTTATGGCGGTTTAGGTTTTTCGGCTTTTGCTCATAGTTGCGTTATCGAAAAACTCGCTTCTCGCTCTGTTTGTTTGGCAATCACTGTAATGGTGCCAAATTCGTTAGGGCCTGCCGAGTTATTGCTTCATTACGGCACAAAACAACAACAAGATAACTACCTGCCAAAACTAGCTTGCGGTCAAGAGTTGCCTTGTTTTGCCTTAACCGAGCCAAATGCAGGTAGCGATGCTACCTCTATTGTTTCTAATGGTGTATTATTTACCGATAGCAACGGCGAAATAAAAATCAGACTCAACTGGAATAAACGATACATCACTCTTGGAGCCTATGCTACATTAATTGGTGTAGCTTTTCAACTCAAAGATCCTGAAAATTTATTATTTAACAACTCCGATGTAGGAATTACTTGCGCTTTAATTCCTCATAACACACAAGGAGTAAGGCAAGGCAGAAGGCATAATCCGCTCTTTACTCCTTTTGTTAATTCTCCACTAAATGGCGAAAATGTGATAGTGGGGCTTAATGCTGTTATTGGCGAAAAATCTGGTTTAGGCAAGGGCTGGCAAATGCTGATGGAGTGCCTATCGGCAGGAAGAGGCATTTCTTTACCTTCTACCAGTTGTGGTGGCTCAAAATTTGTATTGGCAGTAGCTTGTGCTTATAGCAATTTAAGAGAGCAATTTTCTACCGAAATTGGCAAGTTTGAAGCAATAGAAGAGGTATTAGCAAGTATCGCAGGCAAAACTTTTGCCCTTGATGCCATGAGATCTTTCACCGCTTCTTCTGTTGATTCTGGTGCCAAACCTGCTGTGGTAAGTGCTATTGCTAAATATCATGCTACCGAAATGTTTCGACAAAACATCAATGCTGGCATGGATATTTTAGGTGGAGCAGGCATTATTTGTGGTAAAAGAAATTTATTTTCTGCTCCTTATTTTTCTACCCCTATTTCTATTACCGTTGAAGGAGCTAATATTTTAACTCGAGGCTTAATTCAGTTTGGGCAAGGCGCTATTATGTCGCATCCTTATATTTACAAAGAATTTATGGCAATCGAAAACAACAATGTTGCCGAGTTTGATAAAGCTTTTTGGCAACATATTTGCCATTTTATAAGAAACAGCGGGCTTTCCATTATTTTATCTTTAACTAGAGGTTATGCTTTTAGTTTTATGCAAAGTGGCAAAATTGCTAAATACCAGCGCAAAATAGCTTGGTGTTCGGCAACTTTTGCTTTTTTAGCCGACATAGCTTTATTAAAATTTGGTGGAAAACTAAAAAGCAAAGAAAAGCTTAACGGTAGATTTGGCGATGTGCTTTCGGCAATGTATATTAGTGTTTGCATTTTACGCAAAATACAGCATTCTGCTATTAGCCCTCAACAATATTTAACAGCAGAATATGCCTTAAAAGAGCAACTTTGCAAAGCTCAGCAAGCCATTGAAGGTATTTATCAAAATTTATTCACCGGGCTTTTGGCTTGGCTTTTTAAACCAATTAACTGGTGGATAAAACTAAATACCTTTTCTTGCCCTGCTAGCGACACCGAAACTCATCAAATTGCCCAAGCCTTACTTAACGATGCCGAATTTCAAAACAGCCTCACAAATGGCATTTATAAAACCAACAATAAAGACGATTCCTTCGGCAGATTTATCTATGCTTTAGAGCTAAAAGCACAAGCAAAAGATGCTATCAAACAAATTAAACAAGCGATCAAAGAAAAAATCTTACCGAAAGAAAATTGGCAAAATCTCATCATTTTAGCATTGCAAAAAAATATTATTAATCAAGAGCAGGCCGATTTACTACATGATGCCAAGCTTGCTATTGGCGAAGTTGTAGCTGTTGATGATTATACCTTAGAAGAATATCAAAAACTATAACCATGACCATAAATATTTTAACCAAGGTATTAATCGCTTTAATTGAAGAATTGCCAAATATTGTTGTATGCACAGATTTATTTCGTATTTTTGATTAAATAATATTTGCTTTGTCATTTTTAAAACAGTCTAATAAAAGGTAGGCTTTTAATTATTTCTTTTGGCGATTTAATTTTATTGTTTTCGTCAAAAATAATTTCTTTGCTAGCATTACCAACATTTTGCCAAATATTTTTTATTTTCTGTTTAGTTTGATATTTATATTTTGCAAAAAGCACAACTCTAGTTATTTGCTTGTTAATTTCTTGTTTGGTGCTGTTTAAGTTTTCGGTTTCGTAGGCAAAAACTGTGGCAACTTTTAAAATTACCGCCACAAGGGTTGCTCTTTTGGTGTAGTAGCTAAAATCGGTAGAAGTATCGTGAGAAATTTTCCAAAAATCATCGGCAATTTTGCTTAATATTTTTATCGATAAAGTTTTATTATAAAAATTTTGTTGAGTAAAATGACATGCACTAAAATATTGCAAAATATGCTTAACAATAATTGGTTCATTAACTTGATATGAAAAATAATTATCGAGTAAAAAGCTAATTTTTTCGCTAATTTTTAAACCACTAAAAAGTGGATTTTCATTAATAATTTCTTGTAGTTTAATAGTTTGTTGCTCTTGCATAAATTGCAATAAATCAACAACCCCATTAGTAAAAATTAGGCTTAAATATTTAGTTTCAATGTGGCTGTTTTGACAAGCTAACATTAAATTTTCTTGGCTAAAACCACTTATTTTGACTATTTTTAAGGCCTCTGTTAAGATTTTTTGTTTGTTTTCTGTTGAATCTATTAGCATAGTAAAAATATCGTTTATTGTTTTGTTTTTTTATGGAGATTGCATTATATAAAATCCGATATCAAAAAGCATTTCCATTAGTTTGGTTCTTTTTTTACTGGTTTCACAACCAGTTAAAATGCCAAATAGTTGATGATTATTTTTAGTGGCCGTGGCAATTAAGTTAAAGCCAGAAGCTTTGGTATAGCCAGTTTTCATGCCTTCGGCACCAGTGTATTTCAGTAGAAATTCGTTATGAGATTTGTATTTTTTACTTTTAATGATGGTTGTTTTCTTTTTTTTGCCTATTTTAACGGTTTTGCTATTGCTAATTTTAAATTCTGTAAGCCCAAACATATGGTAAAACTCTGGAAAATCTCTTTTTACAGCAAAAGCCAATTTAGCTAAATCATGAGCGGTGGTGCGTTGATTTTCAGAATGCAGGCCAGAAGAATTAACGAACAAAGTGTTGTTCATGCCTAATTCTTGGGCTTTTTGATTCATTTTATAAGCAAATTGAAGCTCATCTTTAGCAACCGCCTCTGCCAGTGCTACTGCGGTTTCATTGTAAGAGCGAACCAGCATTGCTTTGGTAGCTTCTAGCACTGAAATTTTTTGCTTCGGCTGTAAATTTAGAGTATTTACTTTATTTACCAAAGAAATTTGATGAGCTTTTTGAGAGATGTTTATTTTTTGTTGCCATTGTAATTTTTTATTTTTTATGGCATCAAAAACTAAATAGGCAGTCATGACCTTGGTTAAAGAAGCGGGATAAATAATTTCGTTGGCATTTTTTTGCAACAACACTTGTTGCGATTTGGCATCGAAAATTAAATAAGAATTATTGGCAGAACAGTTATTTTCAATATCAAGAGCAGAAGCAGAGTTAAGACTAAGCAAGTTAATTTGACAGAAAATAATTAAAAGATACAAGAATATATTTTTTAAGTTTAATTTCATAGTTGTTGAATATTTTTTACAGCAATTTGCATTGGATTTTGTTGATTTTTCATCATTTTTAAAGAAATTAAACAGTTGGTTATTTGTTGCTTGGCAAGATTTTTGTTGTGCATTAAATTTAGGAGAGCCGAGTATATTTTATTTACTTGGCAATTATTTTGCAATAATTCTGGAATAATTTCTTTATTTTGCAATAAGTTTAATAAATTAGCAAACTTTATTTTTGCTAAAAATTTAATAATTAGGTAAGAGATAAAATTAGCTTTGTAAGCAATAATCATAGGGGTTTGATGCATAGCAATTTCTAAAGTATTAGTGCCAGATTTTGCCAAGGCATAGTTGCTAGCAGAAAATGCCAAATCTTTTTGATTTTGATCTATAAAAATACATCTGGCTTTTATTTTGCTTGCCATTTGTGGCATAATATTTTCGGTTTTTTGTGTCACAGATAAAATTACTACTAAATCTGGCTTTTGTTGCCAAATTCTATTGATAACTTCAATAAAAATTGGTAATAAATATTTGATTTCCGACATTCTGCTACCTGGTGTGGCAAGTAAAATTGTTTGTTGTAAATTAATATTATATTGTTTTCTAAATTGTAAGTTATTTTCTTGTATTTGTTGTAAGTTAGGCATTTTTTGTAAAAGCGGATGCCCAATAAAAACTGTTTTTAACCTGTATTTAGTAAAATAAGGGGGCTCAAATGGCAAAAGAGCTAATAATAAATCATATAGTTTAGCAATTTTTTGGGCTCTTTTTGGTCGATAAGCCCAAACAGAAGGAGCAACTAGATGAATTTTTTTAATTGCATTAAATATTGGTTGCTTGACGATTTTTTTTACTACTCGAAAGCAAAAATCAGGAGAATCGATAGTTATTAAATAATCTGGTTGATGAGTTTTTATTGCCAAAACAGTTTGTTTAATTCTGGTTAGTATTGTAAATAGATGTGGCACAACTTCTACAAAGCCCATCACCATTAAATCGGTAATTGGAAAAATACTTGTCAAGCCTTGTTCTTGCATTAGCTTGCCCCCAACTCCAATAAAACTAGCGGATGGATATTGTGTTTTTAACTCTTTAATTAACTCGCTTCCTAGTAAATCGCCAGAAGATTCTCCTGCGATAACAAAAAATTTTACCATACCATAATGATTTAATAATTTTTCAATTATGAAAATGTTGCAAGATACAACATTTTCATTGTTAATAATTTTAACATCAAGATTATAAAAAAACATTGATATTTGCATTTTTATAATTACAATTTTTTGGAAGTCGTTATGTTTTTTTTATTTAATTGTTAATTTTAGTTATGTCAAGAAAAATAGCCGTGGCAGGAGCCACTGGTAATGTTGGTCGAGAAATTTTAAATTTATTAGCTGAAAGAAATTTTCCAGCAAGCACAGTTGTGCCTTTGGCATCGCCAAGCTCTGTTGGTAAAAAAGTTTCTTATGGCAAACAAACTCTTACTGTGCAGTCGTTAGCCGATTATAATTTTACTGGCACATCTATTGCTTTATTTTCTCCGGGTGGTAAAATTTCGGCCGAGTTTGCTCCAAAAGCTGCCAAAGCTGGTTGTGTGGTAATTGATAATACTTCACATTTTCGCATGGATCCTGAAATTCCGTTAGTTGTTCCAGAGGTTAACCCTAAAGATATTGGTTTATATAAAAAACGAAATATTATTGCTAACCCAAACTGCTCAACCATTCAAATGGTTGTTGCTTTAAAGCCTCTGCATGATTTTGCAAAAATTAAAAGAATTGTTGTTGCTACTTATCAAGCGGTTTCAGGAGCCGGTAAAGAAGCGATGGATGAATTATACCAAGCAACTAAAAAAATTTATGAAAATCAACATTTTCCACCGCAAAAATTTAGCAAAAGAATTGCTTTTAATGTTATTCCACAAATCGATGTTTTTATGGAAGATGGTGTAACCAAAGAAGAATGGAAAATGAAAGTTGAAACTCAAAAAATTCTCGATCAAAATATTTTAGTTGAGGCAACTTGTGTGAGAGTACCAGTTTTTAATTGCCACTCCGAAGCTGTGAATATTGAGTTTGAAAAGCCAATAACTCCTCACCAAGCTAGAGAGTTGCTTGATAATTCCGAAGGTATTTTAGTGGTTGATAAACCTGAACAAATGCAGTTTGTTACTCCTATTGAAGTTTCTACGCACGATTCTGTTTATGTTTCAAGAATTCGTCAAGATAAATCTTTAAAAAATGGCTTGTCAATGTGGATTGTGGGCGATAATCTTAAAAAAGGTGCGGCACTTAATGCTGTGCAAATTGCTGAAATTTTAGTAGCAGATTACGGCTTGTAAATATTAATTAATTCTTTGTTTTATGTCTTCTAATAATCCCAAACTTCATAACTTACTAGAAAGAATCAAGCAAAAAATTTTAAAAATTGAAGGTAAAGATAAAGATCTTGAAACAAAAAACGATTCTAAGTTAGATGAAAATCAACAATTAAAACAAGAATCAATCATTGAAAATAAAGAATTAAATACACCTATCTCTGGCCATGATAACCCAAATTATCTCGATGAAATTAAAAATTTACTCGAGCAAGAAAAACAATTAAAAAGCTCCGATTCTATGCAAGAGGCTCAGTTGCAAAACTTACCAACACAAGCAGAAGAGCAACTAAATTTAGATGAATTATCACGAAACAACCATTCCAATGAGTTTATTTTAGAACATACAGAACAAAACATAGCCGATTTTCCACTAGATAATGCACAAAATTTTTTAACTCAACAGCAACAGCAAAGTGAATTGTCTGAGAAATTAAATTTAAACGATGCTTATGACGATATTTTGCTAGAAAATCCAGATAATCAAACTGCTAAAAATACCAATGCAGAAACCTATGCAGAGTCACTTTCTGAAGAATCGCAAGATGTTTTTAACAATTTGAATGTATTCAAAAAAACTTCTCCACAACATGAAGATGATGATGAAGATTTGGTTTTTCATTATGTCGAATCTGTCAATAAAGGGCAACAAAATGCATTGCAAGAACAAGTTCAAAACAAACAACCGCAAGAAAAGTCTCAAGAGCAATCTTTTTTTATTAGTGAAGATCTCAATCTAAATAACCAAAATATTGCTAATCAACAAGAATCTCTTGATGACAATTTTGATGATGAATTTTTAGACGATGCCGATATAAATATAAGTGAAGATAGGCAAGATATAAAAATTGATGAAGATCTAAAAAATACATATGACGAGTTGAATTTTAAAGAAGATCTTAGCAATCAAAATCAAAAATCAAGCCCCAATAATGCCGAATTTGGCACCTCTCCAATTAAGCAAAACCCAGATGTTTTGGTAAATGACTTAAATTTAAATAGCATTTCTGAAGAACAAAACGAAGACGAAGATCAAGACGCTTTAATTAATCAAGACGATCAAGAAAATTCAATTGTAGAAGAGTCAGAAGAGTTATTGAGTTTTTCAGAAAGTGCACCAGAAAACGATACTCTGTTAATTCAAGATGCAAATCAACAAAACAAATCATCAGATTGCATTGACAATAATTCAATAACAACCAATGTAAATATATCAAATATAGCTACAAGTTGCGAAAATATTATACAAAATGATTTTGCAACAGATCGTTATTTAACCCAAAATGTCACCTTAGAAACCATGAGTAATAATCAATCTATTATTAATACACAAACACAAAACGAAGTAAGACAATCTTTGCAAAAACTTCATCAAACTCAACAAGCAATCAATAATGCCAATAGTATGCTTTCCGATGAAAATCTTGCTAAGATGATTTCAGATATGCTAGAGCCAAAGCTTACAGAGTGGCTAAATAATAATTTAGGTTCTATGGTTGAACAAATTGTACAAGAAGAAATAAATAAGCTTTTTATCAATAAAAAATAACCAAAAAATACTTGCTTAATAGAAAAGTTTCTTTAAAATATTTGATAATTTCTTATTTTTTTAATTGTATATTATATGAAAAAACATTATAACAACAGGTCTTTAAAACAAGCTTTTTCTATAATTGAAATATCAATAGTAATTATTGTAATTGGTATTTTAATTGTTGGCATTGTTAAAGGAAAAGATCTTTACACTGCTGCTAAAACCTCATCTGCTAAAAATATCACTACGAATTCTTATATTATGAGAATCAAATCTTTAGCTACTTGGCACGAATCTTCTGCTACCGATTTTGGCTTAGGCGATACACTAAAAGACGATGTTTCTATAAAAAACTGGCCAGATATATCTCCATTAGGTAAAGGTTTATCAAGAGGTGGCTCATCTTTATCTTGTGCATCTTCAAATTGCAAATATGTAGAAGATGGTATTTCTAATATTCCCACAGTTAATTTTGTTAATAATGCTGTTTTTACTGGTAACACTAATTTTTCCGCTACCGATAACTATACAATTGTATTGGTTTTTTCTCTCAATAACTCATCTATCGCACAAAGAATTCTTAATGTAGGTAATATTTCCATTAACTATCTACCGGCATCTGGAAGTGTCTCAGAAAAATTATTAATTCTTGCTAGCGGCGCTTCTGTTGAAGTACCTAATTTTTCCACTAAATGTCAATCAGTTAACAATTCTTCTGTTTGTGCTTTAGTTGTTTCGAAGAAAACCGCTAAAAACGATTCTGGCACAATAATAACCGCAGACTCTTCAAGTAACATATATGTTAATAGTATAAATAGAGAACCTATTTTGTTAAGTTTGCCAGATTTTATCGAATCTTCTACCTTAACTATTGCTGGTCCTGCTGCTATTGCAGCAAGCGGTATTCCTGCTTTAAGCACTTTTTCTGGAAATTTTTCAGAAGTAATGTTGTTTAACGATTACTTCTCTACCAAAGAAATAAATAAACTAATGAAAGAATATATTGCTAAAAAATATACAATTTCTATAAAAGAGGAAATTATCCCTTCTAGTGGAACTCCTTCTGGTAGTGGAACTCCTTCTGGTAGTGGAACTCCTTCTGGTAGTGGAACTCCTTCTGGTACTGGAACTCCTTCTAGTGGAACTCCTTCTAGTGGCGGTTCTTCTGGTAGTGGAACTCCTTCTGGTAGTGGAACTCCTTCTGGTAGTGGAACTCCTTCTGGTAGTGGAACTCCTTCTGGTACTGGAACTCCTTCTAGTGGAACTCCTTCTAGTGGCGGTTCTTCTGGTAGTGGTTCTTCTGGTAGTGGTTCTTCTGGTGGCACTCCTTAATTTGGTGTTAGTTAATAAATTTTTCTAATAATAAATATCAATTTAAATTCTATAAAAATGTCGGTTCTTGTTAATTACAATACAAAAGTTATCTGCCAAGGCTTTACTGGTTCTCAAGGAACTTTTCACTCTGAGCAAGCAATTGCTTATGGCACTAAAATGGCTGGAGGAGTTACTCCTGGTAAAGGTGGCACTACACATCTTAATTTGCCAGTTTTTAACACTGTGCAAGATGCTAAAAACAAAACAGGTTGCAATGCTTCGGTAATTTATGTGCCTCCAGCTTTTGCTGCCGATGCTATCATAGAGGCTATTGATTCTGAAATA
>CANEUR010000008.1 GCA_947441875.1 Rickettsiales bacterium
ATCGCAGTGGCTTGAATATTTTGAAACTCAAAAACAACAAGCTCTGGCTTTACAAAATCAAATCAACCAAACCGATAATCAAATTGACACTATGGTTTATGCTTTATATGGTTTAAACCAAGAAGAAATTGCAACGGTAGAGCAAGGTTAATTCTTGCATTTAAGTAAAATATTTTTAACAACAAATTTTAAGTTTAAAATGCAAATTCAAAAATCACTCGATCTCATCACCCTCCCCGAAAGGGAGGGTCAAACGGCTTAATGCCGTTTGGGGAGGGGGCGAAAGATCTTAACAACAACTCAAATTTTAATTTTACTGAAAACAATTCTTACCCCTCCCCGAAGAGCCAAATTCTTGGCTCTTCGACCCTCCCATCAAAAAAAATTTTGGGGGAGGGTGATGGAGATCGAGAAAATAATATTTCCCCCTCCGCGAATTTGCAAGCAAATTCGACCCTCCAAAAAAGCGGGAGGGTGATGAAGATCGAGAAAATAATATTATAACTATTCTCTAAACGATACATATGTATTATTTTGAAATTGCCTATTGTAATTAAAAAAAAATCAATAATAATAAGTGCTATAAAAAAACTTATTAGATTAATTTATATCAAATTTGTTTTAATCTTTTAAATTGGGGCATGACTAAAAAAAATATTTTAATTGTTGATGATGAGCTTACGCAGTGTAAAATTATCAGTCGATTTATTGAAAATTTAGGACATAATTATTTAGTAATAAATAGCGGTTTACAAGTTGTTGATTTTTTTATGAATAAAAAATTAATTAACGATATTTCTTACAAAGATATTGATATTATGTTGCTTGATCTTTCTATGGCAGATCTCGATGGTTTAACTATTTTAAAACAAATTAATTCTATTCGAGGTGAGTTGCAAGTAATTGTGCTTACCGCCAATCAAGATATTAATTCTGCAATTGCTGCTATAAATTGTGGAGCCATTGATTATATTGTTAAAGGTGAATCCGATATTTTTGCTAGAATTACTGCTTCTATTAATAATGCTATCGATAAACGAAATTTAAAATATCAAATCTCTTATCTTACCAGAAAAATTAAAGATCAAGTTTCGTTCTCTGATGTTTTAGGGCAGAGCGAAATTATTAATCAAGCGGTAAAAATGGCAAAAAAAGTTGCTAATTCTAATATTTCGGTGTTGTTAGAGGGGGCAAAAGGTTCTGGTAAAGAGTTATTTGCTTCGGCAATTCATGGCTCAAGCCAAAGATCGGGCAAGCCGTTTGTGATTGTTGATTGCGAAATGTTAAAATACGGCAATGGTGAAGAAGAATTATTTGGCTCAGAAAAAATTTTGTTAGATAATAGTTTTAAAAAAATCAGCAAATTGCAAGAAGCCAACAATGGCACTATTTATTTAAATAAAATCGATGCTTTAAGGCCAGAGTTGCAAGTAAGGTTATTACGTTTTATGCAACAAGGTGGGCTTACTTTTAATAGCAATAAATTACCTTCTCGTTATAATGTGCGCATTATCGCTTCTACCACCAAAGATTTGCTAGAGCTTATTAGGCAAAAGAAATTTCGTGAAGATTTATATTATCGTATTAATACTTTTTCTATTAAAATACCTAGTTTAAAAGAGATGGGCGAAAAAGATATTGGCTTGTTAATTGAAAATTTTTATCGTAATTTTGCTGTGCATGAAAATAAAAAAATTAAAAATATTTCAGCAGAAGCAATTTATCTATTGCAAAATTATGAATGGGAAGATAATATTCGTCAATTAAAAAACAGTATTTTTCGTGCAGTGGTGTTATGCGATGGCGAAATTATTAAGCCAGAGCATTTTCCTAATTTGGTTTACAAAGAAAATAACAATATCATCAAGGCAAAAGCCAGTATCAAAAAGAACTCCGATATGAGTAGTGAGCTTGTTGATATTTTTGACGATGACGGCGGTTGTAAATCTCTCGATTTTTTAGAAGAAGAAATTATTAAAAGATTAGTAAATATTTATAATGGTAATTTATCAGAAGTTGCAAAGCAATTAAATATTGGTAGATCAACCATTTATCGTAAATTAAAAATATCAGAAAATGCCTAAAATTACAACAGCGGTTTTTCCAGTTGGTGGATTAGGAACTAGATTTTTACCAGCTACAAAAGCAATGCCTAAAGAAATGCTCCCTATTGCAAACAAGCCAATTATTCAATATGCTTATGAAGAGGCAAAGCAAGCTGGCATAGAAAAATTTATTTTTATTACAGGGCGCAATAAAAATACTATCAATAATCATTTTGATCATGCTTACGAACTCGAAAATGCTTTAAATAATTTTGGTAAAGAGCAAGAATTAGCCAATGTGATGGGCTGGATGCCAAAAGCAGGGCAAATTTGTTTTGTGAGACAACAAAAACCTTTAGGTTTAGGCCATGCAGTGAGTTGTGCCAAAAATTTTTTACCAAAAGACGAGCCTTTTGTGGTAATTTTAGCCGACGAATTATTAATGCCAAGCCAAGATAGATCCGAAAATTTTTTAGCGAAAATGCTTGATTTTTATGATGAGCAGAACAATAATTGTAGTGTGGTGGGGGTTGATGTGGTAGAAAAATCACAAACAAATAAATATGGCATTATTGCTACTGGCAATAATAATTTAATTGTTGATATGGTTGAAAAACCTAATCCAGATCTTGCTCCTTCAAACTTAGCAATTATTGGTCGATACATTTTACAGCCTCAAATTTTTGAGTATTTAGCACAAGTAAAACAAGGTAAAGGCAACGAAATTCAGCTTACCGATGCTATGCAACAAATGTGTCAAGATTATCCGTTTTATTATCAGCAAGTGAAAACCGCTCGGTTTGATTGCGGTAGTGTTTTAGGTTACATCGAGGCAAATGTTGCTCTTGCTATCAAAAATCAGGCAATTTCTAATGAAGTAAAAAAAATTATTACTAAATATTTATAAAATTATGTTAAAAAAAACTGCTATTGTTTTTCCGGGTCAGGGTTCTCAAATGGTTGGTATGGGTTTTGATTTAGCTCAAAATTTTTTGGTAGCAAAACATTTATTTGCCGAAATTGATGAGCAGTTAAAATTTAAGTTAAGTGCTTTGATGTTTGAAGGTCCAGCCGATGAACTCACTAAAACTCAATATACTCAGCCAGCTTTAATGGCGGTTTCAATGGCAATTGTGCAAATTTTATTACACGAAACTAAATTGCCTTTTAGTGCTTTTGCTTGTCTTACTGCTGGGCATTCATTAGGCGAATATTCTGCTTTATGTGCCAGTGGAGTTTTTGATGTTAAAACCACTTCTTCTTTATTGCAAACAAGAGGTTTAGCTATGGCAAAATGTGGCGAAAAAACTCAAGGTGCAATGGCGGCTCTTTTAGGTGGCGAACTAGAACAAATACAAACTCTTGCCAAAAAAGCCAGTAATTTTGGGGTTTGTCAAATCGCTAACGATAATTCAGTTGGGCAGGTGGTGATTTCTGGCGAGAAAAAAGCCATCGATTATGCTATTTTAACTGCCAAAGAATTTGGTATCAAAAGAGCCATTTTGTTGCCAGTGAGTGGTGCTTTTCATAGCGAACTTATGCTTGATGCTAAACAAAAAATGGGCGAAGCCTTGCAAAATGTGGCTTGCCATCAATCTCAAGTGCCAGTTGTTGCTAATGTTACCGCTCTGCCAATTGACGATGTTTCACAAGTTCCGCAGTTGCTTACCAGCCAAATTACTGGCTCGGTTTTATGGCGACAAACCAATCTTTATTTTGCTAATCAACAAATTGAAAGAATAATCGAAATTGGTTCAGGTAAAGTTTTATGTGGTTTAATTAGTAAAACCTGCCCACAAATTGAAGCTTTATCTTTGCAAAACAGCCAAGATATTGCTAGTTTTTTAACAACATTAGAAAAATAATGTTTTAACGATTTTTATAAAATGCTTGATTTTATTATGTATCACGAAGACTACAGGTCTTGTGCTTGCTATTTTACTCCTTACTTTGGTGGTGCTTGCTCTGCTATTAGTAGTTTAATTTGGCCCGCTTTGAGTTTGCAAGCTTTGGGTGTTATTGGTATTGTTTCTAGTTTAGTTTTTATTGGTATTGTAATAGGATTGTATAAATTATGCACTAACACAAGATTTTCTGAAGAGCAAGAGTTAGAAAGAGAAAAACTGGAACCACTACTTTTTTTACATGAGGAAATTACAAACATTATTGAAAGTCAAGATACAGATGGCAATAAAAAGAAGAAACTTGGCGAAATATTGTATAACAACTCAGATGCATCGAACCAGAAGTCATTTATTCGAGACATAGAGTTGTTGCGATATTTATCGGACAATTTTATTACAACAGCAGTTAACGGAGAAAAAGAAATTGATACAATAAAGATTAAAACATTTTGTCAGAAAAATAACAAACCTGGTAAGATAATAGAATATGAGATAATAGAATTTTTAGCACAAGTTTGTTTAAATATTATTGAAGCAAGAGAATATGATATTTCTTGTATGGCGGATCAATTATTAAGTTTTTATGACCAAAAAAGCCAAGAAGAAGGTGTGATAGCTACATCAGTGCCATGTTTTTCTGCTCGATTGTTAGATAATAATCGTCTATTATTACAACATTAGTATATTTTGTTTAGCAGTTGCCATAAAACCGAGAGTTTACGGTATAAATTATGGTGCTGAATGATAAAATCGTGTAGTAAAATATTCAAATCTGCTAAGTAAAAAAGTTTTACAAAAACCACTAATACACTGCTAAAAATAAGTAAGTGTCCGAGATGAGTAGTGGCAGAAACTATAATATTTTCATCGATGCTTTTAATATTGTTGAGTTTTTTCATGCTTTTTGCAACATTATGATAGCTGTTGCTAAAAATATTACTGTTTTTTGGTAAAAAAGATAGTGCCAAAACCATATTGTTGCCACCAAATGCTAAACTTGCCTGCTTATAACAACGATGTTGGTTAAATTTTAAGCAAAAATGTTGCAAAATACTATAAATAAACATAACAGTTTGTTGAAAAAATACATTAATTTTTAGCAAAATATTGTGGCAAATAAAAGCCAAATCAAGAATTTTTGCTGATTTTTTAAAAATAATATACAAAATTTTTGCCATCAAGATTAGTAAAAATTTATAAATATAGGTCATTTTTTTGATAAAACTTTTATTGGCATAAACTATCATTAACACAAAAAAATCGCGGTTTGCCAAAAAACTAGCTTCTTTGGCAAGTAAACTGCGTAAAACCGTTAAAAACATTTTACTATCTTGGCACGATGCAAGATATTGTTGAATTAAACCCTTGTTAATAACCACAACTTTTTGCGTAAGGCTGGCAAAACTATAAATGTTTGGCTCTTTTGAATTACTGATAAAAAGTTGTAAATTTGGCTGGTTAAATTTTTCGGCGACTTGTTGTAAAATGGTGGTAAAAAAATCGTAATCTTTAATTTTTTTATAATTTTGGCAGTTTTTTAAAACTTTTTTTAAGCTCAATCCAAACAAATAATCGCAACACAAATATAAGTTTAACAACAAAAAAAACACTAATAAAAAAATTGGCAAAATTATTTTTATTGCCGAAAAAAAATTAGTAAAACCGCCAATTAAAAAGCCTCCAAGCAATAAAAAAGGGCTAGCGAAAATTAACAAATTAAGGCTAGCAAAAAGTAAAATAATGAGAAAAGAAAATGGTTTGGCAAACATTTTAAAAAAATAATTTGAAATATAAGATAAAAATGGTATAATATTATAACTTTTAAAATAAGTTTTTCAATTTTATTTTTCTCTACAATGTTAAATAATCATAACAATCCAACTAATATTAAAATTGGCAATTTTTCTATGGCAAACAATCTGCCTTTTGTTTTGATTGCTGGGCCTTGCCAAACCGAAAGTTTAGAGCACTCGTTGTTTATGGCAACCAGTATTGCCGATATTTGTAAAGATTTAGGTATTAATTTTATATATAAATCTTCGTTTGATAAAGCTAATCGTTCTAGCATTGCTGGTAAAAGAGGTTTAGGTTTAGAAAAAACTTTGCCAATTTTTGCTAAAATAAAAGAACAAATTAACTGCCCAATTTTAACCGATATTCACAACGAAGAACAATGTAAAATTTTAGCCAAGCATCAAGAAGTTGATATTTTGCAAATTCCTGCTTTTTTATGTCGCCAAACCGATTTACTCGCTACAGCTGCCCAAACTGGCAAAATCATTAATGTGAAAAAAGGGCAGTTTTTAGCGCCGCAAGATACTTACAACATTGTTGAAAAATTTTTACATTTTAATCATCAAAAACTTATTCTTACCGAAAGAGGAGCGAGTTTTGGTTATAATAATTTAGTTGCCGATTTTCGTAGCTTGCCGATTATGGCAAAAACTGGTTGTCCTGTGGTTTTTGATGCTACACACTCGGTGCAACAACCCGGAGGTCTTGGTGGCTCTAGCGGTGGGCAACGAGAGTTTGTTGAGGTGTTAGCAAAAGCTGCAGTTGCGGTGGGAGTGGCTGGTTTGTTTATAGAAACTCATCAAAACCCAGATAGTGCTCCATCCGATGGCCCTTGCATGCTAAAACTCGATAATTTATTTGCTTTATTGCAAAAATTACAAAAAATTGATAATATCATTAAAAACAATACTTAATTTATGTCAAAAAAAATTTTAGTTATCGACGACGACACTAGGCTACGCAACTTGCTTGGTAAATTTTTAACCGAAAATAAATTTGTGGTTCATTTAACCAAAGATACCCAAGAAGCTAAGTTTATTTTAGCTACCGAAAATTTTGATTTATTAATTGTTGATGTAATGCTTCCGCAACAAACTGGCTTTGAATTTACTTATGAAATTCGCAAAACCCTACAAACTCCCATTATTATTCTTACCGCAAGACAAGATCAAGAAGATCGTATCACTGGGCTTGAAGCTGGCGCCGACGATTACTTGCCAAAACCCTTTGAACCAAAAGAATTACTGCTGCGTATCAACAATATTTTTAAAAGAATTGATAATGTTCAAAATGTGCAAAATATTGTGCAATTTGGTGAATTTAGTTTCGATTTACAACAATTAAGGCTTAAAAAGCAAGATCAATTTTTGCATCTCACCGAGATTGAGGCAAAAACTTTAAAAATTTTTAGCGAAAATATTGGCAAGCCAATTAGCAGAGATGAGCTTTCTAGCCAACTTGGTATCGACCAAAAAAGCATCGATGTTAATATTACTAGGCTCCGAAAAAAAATTGAGCAACAGCCTAAAAAGCCTTACCACTTACAAACTGTCCGAAATTTGGGCTATATTCTTTATCGCTAAGTAAAAATATGAGTAAAAACCTACATTTAGACCCAAAAAAACAAGAACAAGATAAATCAGAAATTAGTATTCGCCCTTGTTATTTACAAGATTTTTTAGGGCAAAAAAAACTGAAAGAAAATCTATCAATTTTTTTGCAATCGGCTAAAAATCGCCATGATGTTTTGGATCATACTTTATTTTATGGACCTCCGGGGCTTGGCAAAACTACTTTGGCTCAAATTGTTGCAACCGAAATGGGGGTTGGTTTTAAAAGCACTTCAGGGCCAGTGCTGGCAAAATGTGGTGATTTGGCGGCAATTCTCACTAACTTGCAATTTGCCGATGTTTTATTTATCGATGAAATACACAGATTAAACAAGGTGGTAGAAGAAGTTTTATATTCGGCCATGGAAGATTTTAAACTCGATCTGATGATTGGCGAAGGTCCTTCTGCTAGAGCTATCAAAATTGATCTGCCAAAATTTACTTTGGTAGGAGCAACTACTCGCATTGGCGCTATTGCTAACCCACTAAAAGATCGTTTTGGCATACCGTTAAGAATTGATTTTTATAACCCAGAAGAGTTACAAGAAATTGTGCTAAAAGATGCTAGTTTGCTTGGTATTAACTTGCAATCAGATGCAGGTTTTGAAATTGCCAAAAGATCGCGCGGAACCCCAAGAATTGCTATTCGGCTTTTAAAAAGAGTGCGAGATTTTGCAAATTATCAGCAACAAGAAATTATTAACCTAGCAACCGCTAAATATGCTTTGCAATGCCTTGAAATAGATGCTTATGGGCTAGATTCTTCTGACAAACGATACTTAAATTTTATTGCCAAAAAATATGCTGGCGGGCCAGTGGGGCTTGAAACTATTGCTTCTGCTTTAAGTGAAGAAAAAGAAAGTATAGAAGATAGTATTGAGCCATATTTAATTCAACAAGGTTTTATCGAAAAAACTTCTAGAGGCAGAATACTTACCAAGCAAGCTTGGCAAATTTTAGAAAATTAAGCAGTAGCGCCATCTAGTTTTATTGTTTTTGCACAACAATATAGCCACGATATTTTGCGCCATCTAGAGTGTTCATGGCCGAAACAATATCGGCAACCGCAACCCATTGCCACTGATTTTTATGCAAAGCAACATCTAAAACCAAAACTTCATCACTATCTTGCTGATAGGCAGATATTAAAGACATATGACCCTTAGTTTTATTTGTTAAAACTGAACCATCAAAATTAATAACCAAAAAAGAGGTGCTATCGGTTGTTACCTCTTTAATAATTTCGCGAAATTTATTGGCATCGGAGTTTTTTTGATAATAAACTTTGGTTTTTAACAAATAAGCTTGTTCTAAAATTTTGGCAAAATCGCCCAAGTTAATACCTGGATCGTATTCATTATTTTTTGCAAGTTTTTTAAACTCAATGATATCTTGCTGTTTTATTTTATTGGTTTTATCATTAAAAAAACTATCTTGACTAAAAAGAGGAAAGGCTACAACTTCGCCATTAGGCTTGGTTATTTGATGATTAGTATTACTAGGAATATCTGGGTAATTAAAAACATTTAACAATGTAGTAGCAACCGCAACGGCACAATAAATAGGATTATTTTGTGCTTGATAAAAATTTACTAGTTGGTAAAAATCATTTTTATATTGACTAGTTTCAAATTTTTTAATACCATTGGCAGAATTCCAAACTTCGGCAGCGAAAGAATTTTGAAAACTAAATAAAACCACAAAAAAGAAAATTTTTATAGCATGTTTCATAAATTAAAAGATAATATTTGTAATTTAGATGTAATAAAACTGCTAAATTTTTTTGTTAATTTTTTAGAGAAAGAAAAAAAATTTAGTCAAAATACTATTGAAGCCTATCAAAATGATTTATCTAATTTTATTGAACATATTTTTAAAAGTAAAGACGAAATTATTACTTATAAAATTATTAGCAATTTAAATATTTATGATTATCGTAATTGGTTTGGTAACAGAATAAACAATGGCTATTGCAATGCTTCTAATGCTAGAGCTGTTGCGGTGTTGAGATGTTTTTTTAATTTTTTACAACAACAAAAAATAATGGTGAACCAAGAGATTTTTAAATTAAAAAGCCCTAAAATTGCCAAAAATATTCCTAAGCCACTTCAGCATTGCCAAATAGAAAACATTTTAAACAATGTAGATGATTTATTCAAACAAGAATGGCAAAGTAATCGAGAAAAATTAATTATTTTGCTTGCTTATGGTTGTGGGCTACGTATTTCAGAAATATTATCGCTTACTAAAGTAGATTTTGAAAATCAAGAACATCTGATTGTTTTGGGCAAAGGATCTAAAAAACGATTAGTGCCAATGTTGCCAATCATTAATGTTTATGCTAAAAAATATTTTGCATCTTGCCCGTTTTTATTAAAGCAACATTCTAAAATATTTATGAATTTACAAGGTAAAATTTACAATAGAAGATCATTTGCTAATACAATGATAAAGCTCAGAGCAAAATTGAATTTACCTGCAACTTCTTCGGCTCATAGTCTTAGGCACTCTTTTGCTACTGTGTTGCTTGAAAATAATGCCGATTTACGAGCCATACAGCAACTTCTTGGCCATAGCAATTTATCAACTACAGAGCGATATACTAAAGTTAACAAACAAAAACTGCTTGCCGATTTTCATAAATTTAGCGAAAGGTAAAATTTGACAGAAACTTAAAAATTACCTAACCAACTTAATTTTATAGCAAGTGGCGAACCTGGTTGTAAATTGTTGTTATTATGGGCGGTGAGTGTGTATTGTTTATTTAAGGAATTTTCAATATTTAATTGTAATTTATGATCTTCGTTTAGTTGATAATAAGTTGCTAAATCAAGTCTAGCAAAACCTTTTAATTTTACAGTGTTGTTAGCTCCTGCAAATTGCGAAGTTTGCTTGATAACTCCTGCTCCTGCACTAAATTTTTGGGTAAACTGATATTTGTTCCATACAGCCAGCATTTGCGAAGGAACCAAGGCAACCAAGGCTCCTTTGTTAGCGGAAGAAGTATTGGAAACCACTTTTGCTTGTTGCCAACTTTGTGAGACAATGGTTTGCCAATTTTTACTGATATTGCCATTTAGCGAAAGCTCTAATCCTTTAGTAGTGGTTTGCCCTGTGGCAATCATGAGGCCAGCATTATTGGGGTGGTTTGCCCTAGTATTTTTACGATCTAGTTGATAAATTGCCGAAGTAAAATTTAGATTTTTATTGAGATCAAATTTTGCTCCAAGTTCGTAGTTTTGTAGTTTTTCTGGTTTGAGCATTTTTGCTACAGAATCTAGGTTAGAAAATTGGTCGCCAGCACTTGGTAAATAACTAGTGGAATAACTAGTATAAACAGAAAGCTCTTCTTGTGGCTTAAAAATTACTCCAAGTTTAGGTGAAATTAAGTTATCAGTTCTGCTAAATTGCTGATTGCCAACTTGATTATTGGTTTTAGCTAAAAATCGATCAAAACGAATTCCTGCTAACACTTGCCAATATTGATTGAGATCGATTTTATTTTGAGCATAAATGCCTAAAATTTGATTGTTTGATTGGCTATTAATATCGGAGTTGGCAAATTTATAGCTTACAGGAGTATTGCTAAGCGGATTGTTAATATTTAAACTAGCAGTAGTGCTTATGTTGTTAAAAAAACCAGTTTTTCTTATATTTTCGGTTTGTTGTTTGGTAAGTTCAAGACCAAAAAGAGCGGTATTTAAAAAACTAAAAGCTTTAAATTTATAGATAGCATCGGTTTGATTAGTGATGGTGGTGCGATTTTGCTTGTTGTTATAGGCAGAAATATTAAAATTACCCAAATTATTGACAGAGCTAGAAGCATAAACATTTTGATAAAATTTATTACCATAGCCAAATTTGGTGTGGTTTTTGATTTGTAAATCTTTGTTAGCATCATATAAAACTAAGGCAGAAATACTGTTAATTTCGGCATCGGAGGTGTTTTCGTTAAAGTTGCCAACAAATAATTTTGGGTTAACTTTTAAAGCCAAATTATGTTGTGAAGGCAAGCCTCTGTCGTTAAAGCGATTATCGTAAAAATATTCGTAACCAAGCCTAATTTCAGTTTGTTGATTAGGTTTAAAAGTGAATGTAGGATTAATTCCATAACGATTTAGATAACCGTAATTACGAAAAGTATTAGATTTTTCATAAACCGAATTTAGGCGAAAAGCTGATGTTTTGTTGATTTTATCGGCTAAATCTAGGCTTATTCTTTGTTGATTAAACGAGCCAGCAGTGGTAATAAAATTTCGTTTTTGCTTGCCATCGGCATATTTAGTTACTCGATTAACCACTCCGCCACTACCACCTCTGCCAAAAGCCAAAGCATTAGGACCTTTTAAAAACTCAATGTTTTCAATGTTATAAAAATCGCGAAAATATTGCAGATCGTCTCTAGTTTGATCGACAAAAAAATCGGCTGTAGTGTTGTTGCCTCTAATGTTTATTTGATCTCTATTGCTTTCGCCTTGTAAAACCACCACCCCTGGCACATATTGAGCAGCTGAGGTTAAATTGGTAATTTGTTGATCGGCAATTTGTGTGGCAGAAACCACTGAAATAGCTTGTGGAGTATCAAGTAACGGCATGTTAATTTTAGTTGCCGAATTACTTTTAGAAGTAAAATAGCCAGAATCTGGTTTTTCACTTTCAGCAATTACATTAATGGTTGGAAGTTTTTTGCGATTTTCTAGAGATTGAGCGAAAGTTTGGCAAGAAATAAAAAACAGCAAAAATAATAAAAAAGCAATTTGTTTGAGTTTAAGCATATTTTTTCAGTAAAAATTAAAATGAAAATGATTATCAATTTTAATTATCAAAAATATTTTTGTCAATAATTTTTTGTAAAGAAACTTTGGTATAATATGGTTATTTTATTATTAATTATTAATTTTTTATTAATTAGTAAAATTTATGTTGCATTTTAAAAATTATAATGTATATTTGATAATGTAATTCTTTTTAGAAAAAAATCAATTCTAAAATTTTTTACTTTAAATATTAATTTAACAACTTATATATATATGACAATAGAAAGTATTTTATCAACCAACTTGGAATTCACAGGAAAACCGGCTTTTAAGATTGTTAACAAAGAAGTACATAGCGATGTACCGCGATCTAAGATAAAATCTTTCCTTGTATTGTCACATTATTCCTACGGGCATAATGGATTCGAATGGACTGAGTATCATAGGACTAATGAAGCCGCTAATCTTGTTATTAATGCTTCAAACCGCAAGAAGAGTATTCGCAAAAAGAGGACTGATGAAGATGCTAATCTTTGGACCGAGTATCATAGGACTGTTGAAGCTGCTAATCAACTAGTAAGAGCTGTTAATGAACTAATTGACCCATTATACAAGGAAAACCGAGATATAGAAGAAGAATATCATAGTCTTAAGTCTGGCAATAATTCTGAAAAAGCTCGACCAACTATCAATTTGACAATTGAAAAATTAATTGATAAATCTTTAGAATTAGGTTCTCTTGTTGGGTTATTTGAAATTTTATCAAAAAATAAACAACTAGATAAAACAGAAGTAGTTCAAGCTATTGTGTCAAGAATTACTCCTGAAAAACTAGAACAACTCACACAAGAAAAAATTGGATTATATTCAAAATCAGTAGATGATTATCTAGGTGTCACCACTGATGCTCAAGAAAAAGATTCGTTTATTAATGCAATAAAAGACAAGAGAGACGAAATAAAAAGAAATAACAAAGAATCTATGCAAAGAATATTATTTGGAGATGGCAATAACGATAATGTAAGCGAAAATATAGAACTATTCAAAAATAGTATTATGACTTCCTTAACACGGCAAGAATTAGTAGACTGTTTGCTTGAACAGAAGAACTGTTTGCTTGAACAGAAGAAGTCTGATGAAAAAATATGCAAACTTAATGCATTATTGCCAACAGAAGATAGATTAGAAACATCAGAAATCGATACTAAAGAAAAGAAAACGCACATAATAGAAAAAACACTAGATTTTCTTCATTTAAAAGAAGGGTATCGTCAGTCGCCAACGCCACAAGCAGGGCAAGAAACAAAGCCAAGCACAAGTTGTTTTGGCTGTTGTGGTGCTACACCTTGTGATAGCAACGAAATAAAAGTTAGGCAG
>CANEUR010000009.1 GCA_947441875.1 Rickettsiales bacterium
AAAATAAATCACACCAAGTATGAAAATTTTAGCCATCAAAGAACAAGCAAACGAAAGCCGAGTTGCCATAACTCCTGAGCTAGTTGCAAAATATCAAAAACTTGGTTTAGATGTTTATATTCAAACCGATGCTGGGGTTTTGTCGGGCTTTTCTAACGAGCAATATCAGCAACAAGGTGCAACTATTGTTGAAAATATAAACACTATTTTACCAGAAGTGCAAGCTATTTTAAGTGTTTCTTCGGCAAATATAGATTTTGCTTTATGCCAAGCCAATACTTTGTTTGTTTCGATTCTTAACCCTGTTTTTCGTGCCGATTTAGTGGCAAAATTAAAACAATACCAAATAAAACCAATTGCTCTTGATTTAATGCCTCGAATCACTCGGGCTCAAAGCCTCGATGTTTTATCTTCGCAAAGCAATTTACTTGGTTATCAGGCGGTGCTAGAAGCAACCAATCATTTAAATAAATGCTTGCCTATGTTTACAACGGCAGCTGGCACTGTGGTGGCTGCTAAATTCCTGATTATCGGTGCAGGAGTTGCTGGCCTGCAAGCCATTGCCACTGCTAAAAGGCTTGGAGCTGTTGTATGTGCCTTTGATGTGCGAAATCAAGTAAAAGAGCAGGTAAAAAGTTTGGGGGCAAAGTTTATTGAAGTTGAAAACAATAATTCTTATGATGGTGTTTATGCCACTGAAACTAGCCAGCAATATCAAGAAAAGCAACAACAGTTATTGTTGCAACATATTAAAAACCAAGATGTTGTTATCACCACAGCTTTAATTCCAGGAAAAAAAGCCCCTATTTTATTAAATGAACAACTAGTTTTGGCCATGAAACCAAATTCGGTAATTATTGATTTAGCTATCGCTAATGGCGGTAATTGTGTTTATAGTAAAATTAACGAGGTGATTTTGCATAACGCAGTGAAAATTGTTGGCTTCCCTAATTTAATTAACAAATGCTCTTATGATGCAAGTAGGCTTTATAGTAAAAATTTATATAATTTTTTCGAATTAATTGTTGATAAAAATAAAAAAGAGTTTTATCTTGATATGCAAGACGAAATAATTAAAACAGTTGTAATTTAACTAACATCTAAATATGTCTATCAAACTTGATATTGCTAAACCAGAAATGTTAAAACCAAAAATCGCCATATTCGGAGTTGGTGGAGCAGGTGGTAATGCTCTAAATAACATGATTATTGCAAAACTCGAAGGAGTTGATTTTGTGGCGGCCAATACCGATGCTCAAGCTCTCACTCATTCTTTAGCTGCCATTGAAAACAGAATGCAACTAGGAATCAGCACTACCGCTGGTTTAGGGGCAGGTTCTTTTCCAGATAAAGGCAAGGCAGCTGCCGAAGAAAATCTCGAAGAAATAGCCAAATATCTTGATGGTTGCCATATGGTTTTTATTGCAGCTGGCATGGGCGGTGGCACTGGCACAGGGGCCGCTCCCGTTATTGCTAAGTTAGCAAAAGAACGCGATATTTTAACAGTTGGAGTAATCACCAAACCTTTTCATTTTGAAGGCAAATATCGTATGCAAATTGCCGAACAGGGCATAGAAGAACTAAAAAAACATGTCGATACCCTTATTGTAATTCCTAATCAAAATCTATTTCGTATTGCCAATGAAAGCACTACTTTTGAAGCTGCTTTTAAAATGGCCGACGATGTTTTGCATGCAGGAGTAAGAGGCATTACCGATCTTATCACTATGCCTGGGTTGGTTAACCTAGATTTTGCCGATATACGCACCATCATGACCAAAATGGGCAAAGCTATGATGGGAACTGGCGAAGCCTCTGGCGAAAACAGAGCCGTGAAAGCCTGTGAAATCGCCATTTCTAATCCATTGCTTGATGATATTTCTATTAAAGGAGCCAAGGGGGTTTTAGTTAACATGACAGGCGGCCCAGATATGACTCTTTTTGAAGCCGATATTGCTGTAAATACCGTGCGAAAAGAAGTCGATTCAAATGCCAACATTATTTTTGGCACCGCTTTTAATGAAAACATGAAGGGTAAAATACGTATTTCTGTGGTTGCTACTGGCATCGATCAAGAAGAGGCAAAAAAAGAAACCGCTAAAACCGAATCTTCTAAATCTTTTCGCTTATCTAATCCGGTAACTAACAAAACTTTTTTTGACCCAGGCACCCCTAGCAAGCCAAAACAGCAAGAAGTTACTGAAATAACCGATAAAAACTTTCAAACAAAAAAATCAATCACCGAAAGCTTTACTAAGAAAAATCCTATCCAGCCAAATCAAACAAATGCTAAACCAGATTATTTTCAGCAAGATTCAATTCCGCAATCTAATTATGAGTCTTTTACAGAGCAAGAAAATGAAGAAGATTTTATCATTGATACTAGTTTATCCACCAATAAAAAGCCACAAATGATGCAAAAAAATACAGAGTTTCTTGAAAATGTTGAGCCAAAAAATGTAAAAAAAGAAACATCTGGTTTTAATTTGTTTAGCTTTATGAACGGCAAAGAAAAATCAAATGAAAGTCACAACAATAAAAATGAAAAACATCAAGAAGATGAGTTAGAAAAAAAGAAACAACAATTTTTTGGCACAGTTTTTGAAGAAGATAATAAAGAAGAACTAAACGACGACATTATTAACATTCCTGCTTTTTTCAGACGTAAAAAATGACTCAAATATATTTAATCTCACCACCTCAAATTATTTTATCTGAGTTTGTTGTTTCTTTAAAAAATGCACTTAGCACAAATTTTGTGCCTGTTTTTCAGCTCAGACTAAAAGAATATTCGCAAACCGATGTTGCTAAAATTGCCAAGCAAGTTCAAAAAGTTTGCAAAGATTATAATTGTCAGCTAATTTTAAACGACTATCCAAATATTGCTCTTGATTTAGAGCTTGATGGCGTGCATCTTGGCAAAGATGATGCAAAAATAGCCGAGGTTCGTAAACAAGTGCCAGATTACTTTACCATTGGAGCCAGTTGCTATAATTCTAAACACAGAGCCATGCAAGCGGGCGAAGATGGTGCAAATTACTTGGCTTTTGGGGCTTTTTTTCCAACCACTACCAAAAAAATAGAGTATTATGCCGATGTTGATTTATTACAATGGGCAACCGAGTTACTAAATTTACCAATTGTGGCAATCGGAGGCATTAATACTAACAATTGTGCTAGTTTAGTGGCAAATAAAGCCGATTTTTTAGCAGTAATTTCTTTTGTTTGGCAACATGCTTTAGGTGTAAAAGAAGCTCTAAATCAGCTTCACTTAGCAATCAATAAAAGTTTATGACAACTTCAAATTTATTAGAGTTTGATATAATAATTATTGGTTGCTCTTTTGTTGGCATGACTTCTGCTTTAGCTTTAAACAAAAATCAGAATCATTTAAAAATTGCAGTAGTTGAAAAGCAAAATATTTTTACCAGTCCAAAAACAACCGATGGCAGAGCTTATGCTTTATCAAAATCTTCGCTTGATTTATTACAAGAAATTAACATCTTACCTAATATTTTAAAAGATTCTGGCATTATCAAGCAAATCAATATCACCGATGGCAAATGTCCTTACGTATTGCATTTTAACACACAGCAAAATACAAATTATTTAGGCATTATCACCGAAAATCACTTACTTTTTGAAGCTTTAAAAAATACTTTTCAAGCTAAATTGCAAGAAAATATCACTTTATTTTGCCCAAATTATTATCAAGATATTAGTTTTTCACAACAAAAAGCGGTTGTGTTACTCAATAATAATCAACAAATTACAGCACCTTTGTTGTTAGCTTGCGATGGCAGATTCTCGCCTTTGCGCGAAAAATTTAATATTTATACTTATCGTAAAAACTATCAACAAACTGCCGTTGTTTTTAAAATAAATCACACATTAAGCCATCAAAATATTGCCTTTGAAAAATTTTTTAATGGTGGCCCTTTGGCAATATTGCCTTTAGCAAATAATCATCAATCTTCAATTGTATTAATTTTACCACAAGAGCAAGCTCAATTATTATTAAGCCTTGATAATGCAAATTTTACTCAACAACTACAAAAACAAATTCATAACGAACTTGGCGATATTGAAATTATTTCAGAAACATTTTCTTATCCACTTTCTGCTGTGCAGGCCGAAAATTTTGTTTATCAACAAATGCTTTTGTTGGGCGATGCGGCTTGCGGAGTGCATCCAATTGCTGGGCAAGGTTTTAATTTGGCAATTAGTAATTTAAAACTTTTACTTAAATTATTACAAACACAAATTGCAGCAGGCCTACCAATTAACCAAAATCAGTTTTTACAAAATTTTGCTTTGCAAGCTAAAAAACAGAGTGTGGCAATGTTATTTGCCACCGATGTTTTAGATAGTTTATTTAAAAATAATTCTCAACTGCTTGGCATAGCAAGAAAAATAGGTTTGTTAGCAATTAACAATAGCAAAACTATCAAAAACTTCTTTATTGCCAAAGCAGGCGGAAAATAATTCAAAAATCTCAATATTTTTTGTAATTTTATTAGAGATATTTTATAAAAATCATCAATTTAAGCGATAATACAAGGCCCCATCTTTAAATAATACAACCGTTTCATCACTAATTATATTTTACTTTAATAGCAAAAATTCTTAATTTGATTATTATTTCTTGCTAGATTCTTCTAACAAGAAAAGTAGTATATTTAAAAATAAATTTATATTTTCCGCAGTTTTTTGATGTTGATATATTTGTTGTATTTCTTTATAATACCTACTTTTACTATCAGCATAATTAAAATCATAGATTATTTTTACTAAATCGCCATTTTTTATTTTTTGAGCATTTTGCTTGTTTTCTAGTATGATAAAAGCAGATTCTTTATTTATGACATTAGAAACAAAACCAAAAGACAACAGCTCTTCTTCTATTTCTTCTTGATGGTTTTTTAACGGATTTTTAACGATTTTTTGCTTAATTATCTTTAATTTATCTGATTGTTTTAAACCATGATCGTATCCTAAATTTATTTCAAATATAGAATTTTCGCCTTTTTGCTTTTTACCAATAATAAATCCTTGTTGTAAAAACAATGATCTAAATAAATCTAGATTATGATTTAAGCTATCTACTATTGAATTTTCAAAAAAACTAGTATTTATTTCATTTGGCCTAGTAATGAATAAATTAGATGAGCTTTTTTTACTATATAAACCAGAAATTTCAAATGATTTTATTTCTTCATAAGCAGGAAATTTATAAATATTAATTAAAGCTGTAATAAAATAACTTGAAGACATATTTATATTGGGACTATTGGCAAAAATATAATATCTATTTTCTATGTCGTTGTCGATAATTTGTGATTTTATAATATAATCAAAATCTGCTTTTTGAAAAACATTGGGCTCATCTTCGATAATAACAATATTTTTTGGTTTAGCTAATTTTGCTTTAATTAATGTTTTTTCTAATTCTTGAGTATAAAAAGAACTTAAATCGCGATCTAATTTTAAATTGTTGTTAAAGTTATTTTTAAATTTAACAATGCCAATTTTGATATCTTTATTTATGAATTGCTCCTGATGTGGAAAAACCTCTGTTTTAGGCAATACTTGGGTTTGATATTCGAAAATATTATCAATACCCTTTTGTGTTACACAAGAAAAAAGGGAAAATAATAATAAATAATTTGCAACTATAAGCAACTTGTTCATTGAATTATAAATATAAGAATTTTAAATTATATTGTTATACCATTTTCAATATAAAATGTTAAATTAAGCAAAATATTTTTGCGATAAAAATCTTTAAAATATAAAATTACAAGTTATCTAACAATAAAAATTGCTATAATTTATATTGCATAATAAATCTAATAAAGTTTAAATGCAAGTGTTTTTTGTTGTTTTAAAAAATTCCCCTGATAAATTAATACCAATTCCTATTTTTAGATAGTTTATAATAAAATAAAATACTAGTTTGCATTAAAGTAACAGCAACGATTTTTAATTTTAAATTTAGTTTTAAAACCGTTAGTTCATCTAGATAAATCAAGGTTTTAAACTAAAAATGAAAATTACTAAAATATGAAGTTATAAACTATTTTTTTAGCATTGCATCGAGATTAATTTGTATCTAGGTTTATTTGCATTTTTCAATTTTTTCTGTGCTAAAATTATATTTATAATCAATAATTTCGCCAGTAATTATCAAGTTAACCGCTTGCTCAATAACATCTAGCGGAGCAATAAACCATTCACGCGGCTCAAATCTTTTGGCGTAATTATCATAAACATCTATTTTTAAACAAGCCGATCCAAAAAATTTATGCAATAATTGCTCGAGTTTTTGCGAACTAATATTAAAGCATTTAAAATAAGTAACCAAATGCACCGAAGCCATTAAAAAAGTTGGATCTTGCTGGGCATTTTTTACTCTTTCTTGGGGCAAATTTTGAGAAAAGCCAATTTTATATAAATTTTTTATTGATCTAATTTCTTCTTTTTCACTTAATGATTTTACCACATAAATATAGCCATTTTCTAGATCATCATCATTAATTTTATAAAAATTATTGAAAGAATTTTCTGTTAATTCGCTTACTCTTTTGCCATTTTTAAACAACTCTTTGCCAAGCGATCTTAAAAGCAAATTAGATTCGGTGCCGTTTTCAAAAATTGCTCTTAAACGACAATCTACTTTACCATTTTCATCTTTTATTTTTTCAGCAACTTCTGCTAAATAAACCAACATTCCTTTTAACAAAAAAAACATTCCTTTTTCCATATTGTAATCTTTGCTAAATTTTAATAATTTTCGCTTACCATTTTTAATTTCTTGATGGCATTGCAAAAATTTTTGCTCAAATTCTAAAAAATTTACACAAGGTTTTCTTCTGGCAATAAAATCGGCCTCGGCTCGATCTTTTGCAACATATTTTAAAGTAAAAATATCATCTTCAGGTTCGGTGCTTAAAATATTTAAATCATCTTCGGCAACAATATCGGCAATAGTTTTAGGTGCTTTGTTTTGTTTGGTTAGTAATTTAAATTCGTCAAAAACTAAAAGTTCTGGTATTTTTTCTTGATTTTCTCGAATTAATTTTAATCTTAAATGAAGCATATTTTCATTTACATCGCCATCTAGATTTGGTTCTCGATGATGCTGTTTTACAAAATCATTAATTTCTTGAAATTGCAAAATTGCTTTATCTATTGTTGGCATTGCCGATTGACTAGGCTTTGCATCTAACAAGCCAAATTCATCTTCGGCAATCATTTTTATTAAATCTTCTTTCATTGTTTAAAAACACCTTCTTTTTTTTGTTGTTGTCTAATGCAAATTAATGCTTCGGCAAGCCTTCTTTCGATTGGATCGGTTGCATTAATATCGGGGTGCTTGCCATTATTTTTTACAAAAATGTTAATTTTTGGCCAAAGAATTAAGGCCTCATCAAAACTCATCTTGATTCTGCCTATTTCTATTGCTTCTTGAATAAGCCTAAAAACTTTTGAAGTAACCGATTTCGATAAAATTTCAAAAGCTTTTTGAAAAGGATTAATGCTATTAATTAAATCGATATGCAAATCGTCGATATTTACAAATCTTCCACTCATAATAATAAATTTTTTATCACCAGATTCTTGAATTTGAGCATTTTTTATAGCCGAATCAACCACCACATATTGACTTATCTCTTCTATTTCGCTTGTTGTTAAATTGGGATATTTTACCTGAATAATTTTAGGAATCATCACTTTATTAATTACTTCGGCATCAATATTACCTGGTAAAGCCTTGATTACTTGATTATCTTGCAAAATTGTGGCTTTTAAATCGTTTAAATCGGCTTCGATAATATCTTTTACTCTTTGAGAGCTCGGCTCTTTAAAGCCTCTAATTTTAATTTCGCCTGCCTGATTTTTATCTTCATCGTTTAGCTTGGTTTTAAATTTAAAATTCGGTGCCAAAACCTGCTCCATCAATAGCGAACAAGTAATTGCTTTTAACATATTATTAACCGAAAGAGTTATTTCTTGGTTTGAAGCATCGGGCTGGGCAATTAAATTAGTAAATTGAGCATGGGTTTTGTTTTGGCTATCTCTAGTGCATCTGCCAATAATCTGAATCACCTCGGTTAAAGATCCCCGATAACCTACGGTTAAGGCATGTTGGCAATAAGGCCAATCAAAACCTTCTTTTGCCATACCAAGAGCAATAATTAAATCAACATCATCAACATTTGTAATGTTGCGTAAATATTCGGCAACTTTTTCGCGCCCATCTTCTTGCACTAAATTGGCGATTTTTAAAATCTTGCCATCATTTTTTCTCTTTACATAAATTATGCCAGTTTGAGAATCTTGTTTTATAACTTCGCCTAAAATATCGAGAATTAAATCAACCTCTCGATATTTATCTTTTGTTGATTCGCCAGCATTAACATTTGGAATATGCAAAATAGTTTTTTTATTACTATCTAGCACCTCGGCAATTGCCGAAGTATATTTTCCTTGATAAAAATGATAACCAATGCCTAATGATTTTAAATAAGTGTAGCCGTTTAGTTGTGCGTAATAATTATAAGTGATTTTGGTAAATTTTTCTTCATCAGCAGGCATCAAAACCGCCACACCATCGCCTCGAAAATATGATCCTGTCATGGCTACAATATGGCAATTTGATTTGGCCATAATATTGTTTAATAAACTACCTAATCGGCTATTTTCTGTATTGGCAGAAATATGATGAAATTCATCAATGGCAAGCAAGCAATCGTCAAAATCTTCTGTGTTTAGTTTATCAAAAGCAAAACGCAAAGTGGCATGGGTGCAGATCAAAATTTTTTCTTCAGAGTTCATGAACCTTAAAAAAGCCTCAACTTTTTTATTGTCGCTTCCTGCGGTGCATAAATTATAAGCATCTTGCGGTTGCCAATCGGCAAAAAAGCCGTTTTCGGTGAGTTTGGTTGCACTAAAAGATCCGCCGATTGATTTTTCTGGCACTGCCACAATTACTTTTTTGATACCTTGTTTATAGAGTTTATCTAGGGCAATAAACATTAGGGCTCGAGATTTCCCCGAAGCTGGCGGAGCTTTTAACAGCAAATATTTGGCATCTTTTGCATTGTAAGCTCGCTCTTGCATTTCGCGCATTCCCATTTTGTTAATGTTGGTGCTTTTGCCAGTTTGGGCATAATTTACTTCAACAATATTTTTAATCATTTTTTAGTTTTTTAAATTAAATTTAAGTTTTGTTGCCTCATTTCTTGATAAAGTTTAAATAAAAACTCTAGCCGTTCTTCGTTGGTTAAAAAAGGTGAAGAGCGGTAGCATAAATCGATAGCAATATCTAAATCGTGGTGAGCTTGGCGAAGGCCAGCGGGCATTTTTTGCGGGTGATACAATTCGGCCATTGATTTTTCGCAAAATCTTTCTCGTTCTTCTAAAATATATAAAACATAAGTTTTTAACAATTGCTGTTGCTTTTCACTAATTTGTGGAAAAGGAAAGGTATTATAACAAATTTCAACAGAATATCGTAATCCTGTGCCTAACCGCCCACCAACCGCTCTTACCCAAGCCATATGCATTTTAGAGGTAAGCACAGCAAAAACCCAAGGCTTAGCATTATAAATTGCAAGAGCAAGATTTGAAATAACAGAATCTTTGGTTAAAAAACCAATCGGAATATATTCTCGAGCCTCCGAAGAAACACTAGGAATAATGATTGATGAACCAGTATTTCTGTCTCTAAATTGATGCGATCTAAGTGATAATTTATTTGTGCCCTTATCTTTACTAGCTAAACGATGTTTTTTTACTTTTTCAATTCTATTTGCAATAAAAGGAATCGATAAAGCCAATGCTAAATTATCATCATCAATCCATAAACAATAACGATTGTAATCTCTGATAAACTCTTGAGATCCTAAAAATTTTTTCACAAAAATTTTGGCTTCTGGGTAATTATTCAATAATTGCTCTTTTTCTTGTTGCGATAAGATCAAGCCTCCGCCATCATTTGGCATATTGCCAAAATTCATTTTTGGCAAATCAACAGAAAGCGGTTTGTTGCTTCTGATTATTGCCAAGTTTGAGCCTGCGGTTAAATAAGGGCTAATGTTTTCAACAATTTTTTCGGTGATGGTTTTGTTGCTGTTTTCAATAAATAAAATTTTTTGAGTTTTTAAAATTGTTGGCTTTAAACCAATAATTGCCACGGTTACTCCAGCATTATATTTGGCATTATTTTGCCATTTAAAAGAAGTGTAAGCAAAAAATATTTCTACTCCAAGCTTGTAAATACTAGGCCACAAAAGACCAACCGAATCACCTTGGCAAATGCTATTAGTAGAAACAAAAGCACATTTTGCACAAGAATTACCAATAAATATTGCAGCCTTATAAAACCAACAAGCAATATAATCGAGATCGCGATATTTTGAAAGATTACCGTCAAAAACCGCATCCATATCTTGTTTTTGTTGTAAATTTTGCACTCTCGCCCCTAAGTAAGGCGGGTTTCCTAAAATAAAAATGTCTTTGCCAGTTTCGGGCTGGCAAATTTCTTGCCAATTCAGCCTTGTAGCATTGCCATAAATAATTTTTCCGCCATCGTTTAATGGCAAAGTTGGGTTAGCTTTACCAAAAATCTTGGCATATTTAACATTCATTTGATGATCGGCAAGCCATAGCGAAAGTTTGGCAATTTGGCAAGCAAAATCATCGAGCTCAATGCCATAAAATTGCGAAAGTTTGATGCGTGAAAATGGCAAAAAAGATGCAGAATTAATTTCTTGTAATCGGCAAAAAATTTCTATTTCGAGTTTTTTTAATTCTTTAAAAGCAATAATCAAAAAATTACCCGAACCACAAGCAGGATCAAAAATTTTGCTATTTTCAAGCCTAGCAAGGAGTTGATGCAGTTTTTTGCTATCGTGAAAGTTTTTTGCAAATTCGGTTTTTAATTCTTGTAAAAATAGCGGTTCTAAAACCTTCATAATATTTGGCACCGAAGTATAGTGCATGCCCATCGAACCTCTTTTTTCAGAAGTGACTACAGCCTGCATCATTGAACCAAAAATATCGGGGTTAATATCTTGCCAATCAAGATCGCCACATTGAATAATCAGGTTGCGTGATTTGGTGTTAAATTGTGGAATTTTAATATTATTAGCAAATAATCCGCCGTTAACATAAGGAAATTGCCGAAAACTAAAAGCAAAATTAGCACGATCTTTGGTGTTTAAAATGGTAAAAAATTTGGCAAAAAAACTATCTAAATCACTACCGTCGGTTTGAGTTTGTGAAGCTAAAATATTGGTAAAAGATGCTTGGTTAAAAATGCCAGTATCTTCGGCAAAAAAACAAAACAACAATCTTGATAAAAAAATATTTAAATCTAGTAAATCGGCTTCGGTTGTAAATTGATTTTGTTTTTGAATTTCATCATAAATTTTTGCCATTTTTTCAGAAGCCTTAACATCAGCAGGGTTTTCATTTTGGTAGCTAGCTTTTTCCATTCCTGCCCATGGCAAGAAAAAATCATAACGACTAGGTAAATTAACAATTGTTTCGTTTAGTGAATCTTTGGTTTTGGTATCAAAAGCCAAAATATTTTGGTAGTTGGTGATGATAATAAATCTGGGGTTGTGTTGATTGGTGAGTTTATCGGTTTGAGTTTGAGAAAAAATAGTTAATAAATCTTCGCTTTGCGTTGCTACAAAAAATAATTTGTTTTTTAAAATGATCTGCCCGTTTTGTTTAGCTAAATTATATTTACCGTTTTTTAACAAAGTGATGGTGGCTTTTGGAAAACCATAAGCAAGCAAAAGATCGTAGATAAAATTTTCTTGACAAAAATTTGTGATTAAATTTTGCAGGTTGTTTTCTATTTGCCCAATATTCATAGTTTAGTTTTTTCTTTTGGGCTTGTTTTTTTGTTGATAAAAGCATTTTAAATATTAGATTTTTAAAATCAACATCCATAGAATAAAAATATAATTAGCGATGCAATATTTCTATATTGCATTTTAGATGAATTTTGCTACTATTAATGGCAGTGCGGCAAGTTTTAAATCAAAACAATAATTTTATGAAATTTATTCACATTAATTCGGCTGAAAAGCTAGGGCAGTATTGGCAGATTTTGTATAACAATTATTTTATAAATTTACAAACAGAATCGGCAACTTTATATAACGATTGGCAAAAAATCATCAGTCAGCAAAATCTATTTTTTTGCCTTGATGATAATCAAAACTTGCTAAATTTAGCAACCGCCAGCACTTGCTATAATCGGCAAGCCAAGCCTTATTGGTTGTTTAATAATTTACTTGATGGCAATTTATTAGCAAATACTTTTTTTTTAAACGAAATTAGCAAAATTTTACCACAAAATTTTAAGATAACGCTTTGTGTTTCTACTAAACATAAAAATATGCAGCAAGCATTGGCTACCAATAGTTTTTGGTTAAATCATTTTTGTTTTAGCTATGAATAAACTAAACAAGGCAATACTAGGGCCGGTTATTATCATTACTAGGGCCATAAAAGATACCATCAAGCACGACGGAGTGGAGCATGCTGGTTATTTATCTTTTTTGGCAATTTTATCTTTTTTTCCATCGCTAATTTTTTTAATGACCGCCCTTAGTTTTTTTGATGGTTTATCAATTCATTTTTTAGAAAAAATTTTGGTGCATTTGCCAAAAGAAATGGCGGTGGGCTTAAAACCAACAATAGATGAAATTTTATCAGGCCCAAGCAACAAATACTTAACCATTGCTTTTATTGGCATCATCTGGACCGCCTCTTCTGCCGTAGAGGGCTTGCGAACCATTTTAAACAAAGCCTATCATATTGGCTCGCCCCCACCTTATTTATGGCGAAGATTTTTAAGTATTATTGAGTTTTTTATGATTATTTTTTTAATTATTGCCAGCACTTTAATTTTGGTGGTAATACCAAACATTTTACAGCTTTTACCAGCTAAAATGCTAAAAGCCATCAATATTGATTTTGATTTTTTTTATTTAAGACAAATTATTACAGGGCTGATTTTAATTATTTCGGCTACCTTGCTTTATTATATTGTGCCAAGCACCAAACAAAACTTTAAAAAAACCATACCAGGAGCAATTTCTACAACTTTTTTATGGTTTTTCACCACCAAGCTTTTTGCTTATTATTTAAACTATTTTGGGCAGATTAATTTAATTTATGGTTCAATTTCAAATATTATTATTTCGCTGATGTATTTTTATTTTGTGAGCTTTATTTTTATTTTAGGAGCAGAGTTTAACTACCATTTTGCAAAGTTTTACAGCAGATAAAATAATGGTGGAGATAAGGAGACTCGAACTCCTGACCCTCTGCTTGCAAAGCAGATGCTCTACCAACT